>NZ_JAFLMX010000199.1:0-45117 GCF_017849675.1 Alteromonas sp. AO-Serp | reverse complement strand
GTGCCGGTGCCGCAAGGGGCTGGACTCACATTGGCATAATTGAAGCATTAGAAAAACTCGGCGTAAAAATTGACGTTGTTGCGGGATGCTCTATTGGTGCCTATGTTGGTGCTGCCTACGCAAGTGGCAAGCTGGAAGGATTGAAAGAGTGGGCCTGTTCCCTCAGCGACTGGCAGGTACTTGCTCTTATGGGCGTAGGACTTAGACGCGGCGGCATTGCAAGCGGACAGAAGGTTTTCGACAAACTAGCAAGCGAGTTTTGTGAATCGACTTATGAAGACATGCTTAAGCCGTTTGCGGCTGTGGCTACCGACCTTTATACAGGCCGTGAAGTGGTGTTTAACTCTGGTCCTATCGGAGACACCATTCAAGCATCCTGCGCTATTCCCGCACTTTTTGCGCCTGTAGCACACGGTGATCGTTGGTTGGTAGACGGTGCCGTTGTAAACCCTGTACCGGTGAACTTATGTCGCCAATTAGGGGCCGATTTTGTGATCGCGGTTAACCTTAACGCCGATTTTCGACCACTTCGTCTTGAAAAGTTGAGACAAGATCATGAAGAAAACCAGCGCAAAACCGAGGACTTTTTTACAAAGAGTCAAAACGTACTACGCCAATGGTTCTCTCCTGACAACAAAGAAGAAAAAGCCCTAGAGAAAAAAGATGAAAAAGACAGCGTCTCGGCTGGCAACGTAAAGACTGAAGAAGGCATTGCTTCTGATGTGATTGAAAAAGTGGAAGAAGAGTTGACCGAAGTCCCCGCTAAAGTGAACAAGCGAAACCCGCCGGGAATTATGAGCGTGATGAGCAGTTCACTTGAGATACTTCAAGCTCGCGTTACACGCTCACGTTTGGCTGGCGATCCGCCTGACATTCTTATTGAGCCTCAGCTTACCGACGTGGGTATTATGGAATTCCACAGAGCCGAAGAGCTATGCGCGAAGGGCGAAGAGACCATCGCGCGTTTAGCAGAGCAAATTAGGTATCAGCTTCTTACCTAACCCCAAATATGCATTTAGCTTGACGCCATAGCGGTAACACGTAGCGGCGCATGAGGCAGTGTTAAGCCTTTTGCGTCGTTGATCCAATCTTGCTCAAGATGCAACACGCCGTTATTAATTTGCACACCTTGTGGTGTAATGAAATCTAAATTCTTGTCATCAAACTGAATCATCAAGCCCTTTACCGAAGGCATCATGAAAGACAAAAAGCTTCCCATTTCATTAAAGAAAGCTTCGTACTGACCATACAAAAACGTAAGGTCGTCTTTTGTGTAATACTGCTTAAGATATTCCGGCTTGGTTTCAAGTTGTACCGACATATCACACACGTTCGCGCGTTCGTTTAAATCGATGCGAACCAGTGCGTTGGCAAGTTTCAGGGCCTTTTCAGTAGGCACCGTGAATCGCCCTTCACCACTCACTTCTAAGGGCATTGTTTTCTTATCGGTTACGATAGACGCTCCGTTAACTTCACATAAACGCCCTTCGCCAACACGAACAAACCCGAATGCAAACTGAAGTGCTTGGGTATCTTCATTATCCAGCTTTTTAACATGGCTATAGAAACGGCTGTACTCAACATCTATCGTTTCAGCAGCAACGGAAGAACTGCCTACACCAATAAACAGAGATGAAGCAAAAAATAAAGCAGCGCGTATCATTCGGATAAAAACTCCTCGTTAAATAGGATCATAGTTTGAAGCTCTTCAACATAAGCGGCTCCTCGCTCAGAATAGTTCATTAGCCCTTCAGCTAACGCAACACCAGTAATAGGAATTTGGTTTGCACGCAGTCGACTGCGGATCTCTCTTAAATCCGCATACGCGTCGTGGCGGTTTAAATTTCGCATGTAGGTGTACGTTGCACGCGACAAACTGTCGAATTTGGCAACTTCATGAGATGCCCCATCGTTTCGACGGTTAGGAACAAAACCACACCCCTTAGAGAAACACCATAAGCCAAAGAAGTTATAGCCCTTTCTTGCGAACCGGCTGGTGCCCCAAGCTGACTCATTCGCGGCTTGCACGAGCACGAGTTCGGCTGGTAGAACATCAATCTTTTGTAGCAAAGCTAGCAATTTTGATTTTAGCGGCTGCGTTGGCTTAACTCGATATTCCTCTTCTAACCATTCAAGCCTTGCCATATCTTCTTCAGAGAGCGTCTCGTTAGCTAACGCCTTTCTATATAAGGTTTGTACGTAATGTCTTAGCGTGAGTAGATACGCATTCTGCTTCTCTATTTCGGGACGTAAATAGTTAAAAAATGCCTCTTTCTTCTCTTTTACATCTGTATAGGCAGAGAAGTTAGGCACCGGCTTTTTAGCTTCAACCGTTTGCGGTATATCTAAAATATCCGGTTCGTCCTCAGTAAAAATTATGGCGTTAATGACGATTACCGCCAATACGCCTAACGTAATGAGGACAATTTTAAAGGTTTCACGCTTATGCATCGAAGCTAGACTCATTCACATCGTTTTCAGATGCTTCCGTGCTTACTCCCTGCTCGCCAATCAGTTCCTGATAGAGCAAGCCCATCATACTAAAATAAAAAGGTAATACCCAAATAAGTGAAAAGCCCAGCGTTAATGGCACCGACACAAACAGTAAAAAGAACACACCAAATATGCTGGCGATTTGAGCCCAGTATGCATTAAATACACGACACGACAGGATGATCGCGCTAATTGGCGTTAACTTTCTGTCAGCAACCAACATAAGTGAAAAGGACGAGGCTAAATAAAAATAAACGCCGGGTATAATAAGCAACATCATACCTAGTTGAACAAGAATACTGTTCACTAGCTGAGTTAGCGCCAGCAAAAATATCAAGGGGAAAAACTGGAATACGGTAAATACTGAAGTTTTAGTGCCGCGGGCAACAAAAACGCCCATCATATACAACCCCGTCAACAGCGGGGCAACGATGCAGATTGCAACAATTTCTATGATAGACTGATGCTCGAATACATAGGTCCCATCGTCATTTATTGTGATGTACTGCTGAGCAAATACACCCAACACGACAAACGTCAAAAATAGAACAACACTTCCCTGCAGCAATGATGAAAAGTTTGCCTTTGTTAAACCGGCAGCGCGGCGCAATAGACCTTTGGTATCAAATTGATACTGTTTAGACAACGTATTGTTCAGGCGGTCTTGGTTTACGTCTTTCACACAACTCTCTTATCTTTTTGAAAAATCGGCGCGATTATACCAATTCACAAAAACAAATGCCTGTTTGTAAGGTAAACAAACGTTAACCTAGTACTAATTTCGCAGCTAAACCGACGAGTAGCACCCCCATCGCACGGTCTAACCAATACCCTTTTTTACCAATAAGCTCAGCTACTTTACTGGTGCTCAAAAGGTATGAAAGAAAACAGAACCACAGTCCAGTAGCTATAGCTAAATAGATACCGTAGCCAAGTTTCACTGTAAATGGAGTATCAATACTAATAATTGCAGTAAACAATGAGAGGAAAAATAGCGTTGCTTTTGGGTTTAGTCCATTTGTGAGAAAGCCCATCCAAACTGCGCGCTTTGCCGATATGTGGGGAGTTTTCTTTTCAGCGTTAACTGCCTGGTCCTGCTTTACAGGCCCGCTTCTAAGCGCACCAAATGCAAGGTACAGTAAATAAGCTGCGGCGGCATAGCTAAATGTGGTGAATAACCATGGAGTAGTTGCAATAACCACACTAAGCCCCACTAACGAGTAAGCCACATGCAGTAATATAGCTAAGCCAATCCCTATACTGGTGTACATGGCGATACGTCTGCCATAGGCCACGCTGTTTCGAACTACCACCGCGAAATCTGGCCCTGGGCTAGCAACAGCCACAAGGTGTACCAACGCAATGGTAAGAAACTCATTCATATACTGCATGTTATGCGCCTCCTACAGCGCGTACTTTGATATTAATTGATCAACCCATTGTGGGACGATGTGAGAAGCAGGGCCTGTTAGCGATTCATCGAACAATGCATTAGTTACGCCCGGCTCCAAATTTGCCTCTATGGTGTGTGCGCCACTTTCTTTAGCGATCTGAACAAAACCCGCGGCAGGATAGACATTACCTGATGTGCCAATAGCAATAAACACATCAGCCTTTGAAAGCGCATCGTAAATCTCTTCCATATACATGGGCATTTCACCAAACCACACGATATCCGGTCGTAAGGTTACTCTGTTGCAACACGGGCATTTAGTGGTGTGATCAAAACTATCACTCCAGTCAAAAGTTTGCTGGGTTATAGCGCAGCGCGCCGATAGCAGCTTGCCATGCATATGGTAAACAGACTGGCTTCCACCGCGCTCATGCAAGTCATCCACATTTTGAGTAACCAACATCAGGTTGCTACCGAACGCTTTCTCAAGTTTGGCCAGCGCCTCATGCGCTGCATTAGGATTCACGTCGTCTTGCTGTAACTGCGCACGTCGAGCGTTGTAAAAGCGATAAACTAAGCTAGGATTTTGTTCAAAAGCCTCTGGGGTGGCCACCTCTTCTACGCGATGATTTTCCCAAAGGCCGTCATTATCCCGAAATGTCTTTAATCCAGATTCAGCGGAAATCCCCGCACCGGTAAGAATAACAATATTGGGTAGAGATTGATCAGATGGCATCAGGTTGTTCTTATTCTGTTGTTATTGCGCTAATTATACGATTAGCATGTTGTATATTTACTTAGTTAAAATCCGCGACTCTTTACATATCTTTGACCACAGGATATTGAGTATCAGCGCCCCACTCTGACCAAGAGCCATCATATACTGAAACCTGCGTTGCGCCACACAATAATGCCGCCACTCCAATTATGCAGGCGGTAACGCCAGAACCACACGTACAAATAATGGGTTTGCGTAAATCGATATAAGCGCGGTCAAAAACAGCCTTAAGCTGCTCAACTGGCAAAAAATGCCCGCTTTTGAGTAAGGTGTCAAAAGGAATATTAAACGCACCAGGCATATGACCTGAACGTACTCCTTCACGAGGCTCTGACACTTCTCCTTTGAATCGCGGCGCGCTGCGCGCATCAACAAGTTGTGCTTCAGTATTTATTGCCTGAAGTACTGCACCGGAATTTGCGAACCAACCAGGCCTAGGTGTAGCTTGATAGGTTAATTTTCCGTATTGTTGTTGTTCTGAAACCGGCAGCGCTGCTTTTTCCCATGCAGGCTGTCCGCCATTTAATATATAAACATCTTGGTGGCCCAACGCTTTTAACATCCACCACACTCTTGGCGCAGAATATATTCCACGGGTATCGTATACCGTAATAGGTGTATTCGCTGTTATGCCCTGATTACCAAGATAAATAGCAAGGTCATTTGCAGAAGGCATACTGTGAGGGAGACCTGTAGTGTGATCGCTACCTTCACTATCTAAGTCAAAGTCGACTGACGCAGGTAAAACCATTGCCGTGCGCGTATCTGGTGTTTTTGAAACGGGGTCGTCCATTAACGCTCGTACAAGCGTTACCGGCTTTTGTTGCATTACATTGGCTAATTCACCAACTGAGAGCAATACCAATGCCATTACATTCTCCTAAAAGGCACCCACATCAGTGAGTGCCCTGTAATACCCCGATAAAACAAATCGGTACGTATTCAAACACATCACATAGTTAGCTAATTAACTAACCTATGTTGCGGATCTATTTAGCTAAGAGCTGCGATAGCCGCGTCGTAGTTCGGCTCTTCTGTTGTTTCTGCAACTTGCTCTGTGTAAACCACTTTGCCTTCGGCATCGATAACCACTACTGAACGAGACAGCAGCCCAGTAAGCGGCGCTGATTCAAAGGTAACACCATAGTCATCACCAAAGCTTGAGCGGAAAGTCGAGCCTGTAAGTACATTTTCAATACCTTCAGCACCACAGAAGCGACCCGCTGCAAACGGAAGATCTGCCGATACACAGATAACTGTAGTGTTATCCAATTTTGCCGCTTCTTCGTTGAATTTACGGACAGACATTGCACATGTTCCCGTGTCGATAGAAGGGAAAATGTTTAATACCACATTTTTTCCTGCAAGCTCAGACAGTGTTACTTCACCCAAATCTGCTTTCACTAATGTAAAGTCTGGTGCAGATGTGCCTACTTCAGGAAGCTGACCCTTTGTCGTAACTGTATTGCCTTGAAAAGTAACTGATGCCATTCGCTTTCTCCGTGTTTTGTTAATATGAAATAGTGGATGGAAAACAATACTTTCGCAAATAAAAGTGACGCTTTTTAAATGTTACTTTTAACCTGCGACTCTGCAAACGCAAGCTTATGCTGCAAATGCGGCTTACCTTTTAAATATTCCCGTCTAAACACACTGAAATAATGCGCTAAGGTTTGCGCCCCTTGCTTCTGCTGCGCAAGGTCTAAAACGCTAATACCAACTTCAGCAGTACAGTGTTGGAAATCATGGGTAGATTCGCGTAGTAAATAATCTGACGCTACGTCCATACTCACGCCCAACACAGGAAAGTCATGCAAGTAAGGGCTCTTCACGAACATTTTTTTTGCTTCACGCCACGTTCCATCCAAGAAAATAAATAGTAACGTTTTCCCAGTATTCAATGGTGGCGTATCAATACAACGTTCAGCTGCAGCATATTCGTGTGGAAATACCACGATAGGAAAATATTTTTCGTTGCGAAGTAACGCCAATAGCGCCTCTTCTGGCTCGGTGCGCTTCCACAAAAATGCGTGGTTATCTTTAACCACGTCCGCAATTAAACGACCGGTATTAGTAGGCTTATAATATTCGCCTTTGTACATCAAGAACAAAACCGCCACATCAGTGCCAGCCTCAGGCTTAAATTCACAAATACAGTTTTGCGTTGGAAGCAGACACGCGTCGCAGCGAACTACTTTACTCCCACGAGCGTGGAATGGACGTTCAGCACGAGATAACTCGTCTAAACGAAGTGACATAACAGAATTCAAGATAGTACGTCTTTGCCAATATTTTTATGGATTTTACCATAGTAATTTGTGATAAAAGAGCGCAATTGTCTTATCAATTTTTTGAACTAAAGTTTGGAAAATTGGGAGTAGATAAATGGTGCCCGGGGCCGGACTTGAACCGGCACGCTGTTACCAGCGAGGGATTTTAAATCACAATATAAAAAACAACGTTATCAATAAGATATAATTATATTTCAAAATATAATGCAGCCCTAGAGGCCGCATTATACCGTTAAAAAAACACCGATATTATGAAGCTAAAGTGTCACGTATGACATCGGTTTATTGCCACTAGACCCCTTCGAAGATACAACAACGCCTTTAGTATCACCTTCGACAAAAACGACAATTGAGAAGTAAATATTACCGTTTTTAGAGGCCTCCAAATCGCCCAATCTAACCAACATTTCTGAACCGTCCAGATTAATTGAATCAGTATTGGAGGATATTGAGCTGCCTTCAGCAATCACTTTTACTTCTTCTATGGTGTTACTGTCGAGCATCATGAAGCCATTTGCATCAAGCGCCAGCCCTGTGGGGTCTGACGGTTTAAGCTTCATAACTTCTCTGTTGGCGCGCCCATAGTACGCGTTGACATCACCTTGCGTTACCAAATCAAAATCTAGTCTTTCTAAGACCTTCAAAATTTCAGATAAAACCACAGCAGCAACATTTACATTTACGGTACCAGGCGCACTCTCCTCTCCCTCATCATCAACCGTTATTAGCTGGAAGGTAAGCGTTTGTGCTGAGATCCTACTTGGTGCTGTTGCTCTTGGTTGTGATGGGTTTGAAGTATCAAGAATGACAGGATCGCCAGCCGTTTGCGACCAGCGCCATTCGACTATTGTACCATCAGAGTCTTGGGAGCCAGTTCCATCAAGTGTAAATTCGACGCCAGCCGCTACTGATTGATCTGTGCCAGCGTTTGCTGTTGGGGGTTGATTCACTGGTATTGCCTCATCTGTGGTCACAGTTTGTATTGCGCTCGGTGCTGAATCGCCATGGGTATTGAACGCACGAGCATAAACGGTATAGGTTGTTTCTGGCTCTAAGCCAGTAAATGAACCTGTTTCATTTTGTTGGTTGTCTAAAAAGAATTTATAGCCCGTAGCCCCAGGAACGGTGTTAGTGCTTAAAGCAATTGACTCACTGGTTTTAGACGTCGCGAGGCTTGGCGCTTGCGGCACAGCTACTGCTTCAGCGCTATATGTGATTAGGTCTATTTTCTCAAATGTAACGGCAGCGTCAGCCGTTGCAGGGTCAGCACCTAATGAGCTGTCCAGCTTCGCTTTAATAAAGACATAAAGTGGCTTGTTATAGTCAAACCCGCTTATATCAATAATTTCTTGCCCAGCTACACCTTCAAGTACGATCAACTGGCCAGTTGCGGGCACAAGGCGCAAGCCAACATTGTGGCGTGACTGGCTAGACTCATCTTGTTCTTTGTCTGAGTTGCGCCCACCACTTTGCCCAAAATAGTTACGCGATAACGTAGTACCATCGCTTGATGTACCTAACGTGTCTATAGCCATTTTCTCAGAGCGTGCGGCACTTGTAGTTGCTGTCGCTCTAGGATTCCATCGATAGTTAAACTGAACCGTTGGCGCGGTCAAACTATCGGTTAAACCAAATTCAACAAGCATCGCATCAGACGTGTCTTTCCCGATGTTCTTGAACATTACATCGATGATGTCGTGGTCTTTAGGGGTAATGCCTTGCGTTGAGATTATGGACGATTCAGATTCATCCATGTCCAACAACAACGATACACAGCTCAACCCTTCTAAATCGTAGTTTGATAGGCTGGGGGTGACCGCTAGCCCTGTGGGTAAATTAACGCCATCAGAGGCATAGGATTGCTGCACTGCCCTTTGACTTAAAGGGTTGAAAATTTCCCAGTCAGCGGCTTCTTCGGTAACCGTACAAATACCGATTGAGCTAACTGAAGCGCCATTCTGCATGGCTTTATAAAAGCCATACACAACACCTTCATATTCAAGTTCGTGAAAGTTTTGAAGTTCATCATCATCGAACTCGCCAGCGGCCCCAAGCTCGCCCATAACATTAGGCTCTGACACAAAATTAAAGTAGTCATCAACTAAAAATTCGCACGGAACCGCCCCCGCATCTACACCACCAGTTACAACGTTGGGTCTAAAAGTGCCTTTAATTTTCCAGTAAGCGCCTTCTTTAATTTGGTTATGCGGATTTTCTGGTATGTAAATCCAGTCTTCTTTCCCTGCGGGGCTGTACTGTTTAAGTTGACCTTGCATTCGGCCTACGTCTGCAATTTCAGTCCAGTATCGAGCGCTTAGGGTATTTGAACCCACTATGCGAACACTGGGTCCACGGTTGTCAAAGCCACCGCCTTTGGTTTGTTTAGCAATCCATTTAAACGGGATAGCAGGGTTTTTGTTTAGCCCTACATCAAAGTAACCACCATGGCCGTTCCCTGAGAAAAGCTTAGGGTTGTAGGCATTGATGATACCTTTATACGTAAAATCTATTCCGTTTGAGCCTGTGGCGTATGTGGTTGCTTGTACATTACCGCCGTATTCACTACCCGCATTCACAGCACCATCGTGAGTAAATAAATAAACCAATCCCTGATCTACTATCATTTGTGGTGTTTCCGTCTGCACCTCTTTGTAGTAGATAGGGTTAGTTTTCTGAACTATGTGATCGAACCATGTTTCATTTGATACATCTTGCCATTCGTGCCACGCCGCCCCGTCTGTTAGTGGCCCGTCTGCTTTTCTCCATACACGAACATAAATACCGCCATTGCCTGTACTATGGTCAGAAGATGAGTACATGATTAACGGGTAAATTTCACTCGGCCAACCAGGAATATAAACGGTCTTATAGACACGAGCCCAAAACTCCTCGTCATCAACCATAGAGGCAGGTTTATCAAACAACTTACCTATCTTGTTTATCTTTCTTTTGAACCCGCTGACAAACTGGGGTAGAGGTAGAGCAGGCAAGTCAGGAATAGCGCCACCGCTATCAACGTAGTTAAATGAACTTAGGCGCTGTGGCCATAATGCTGAGTTAGCCATATTACGCCTCCGTTACAGTCGCTGAAGACCACGCAATAATGTCGGCATCGTCATTTGCAGCTT
This sequence comes from Alteromonas sp. AO-Serp, assembly GCF_017849675.1. NCBI lineage: Bacteria > Pseudomonadati > Pseudomonadota > Gammaproteobacteria > Alteromonadales > Alteromonadaceae > Alteromonas > Alteromonas sp. AO-Serp. The sequence continues at coordinate 35,034 of NZ_JAFLMX010000199.1, read as the reverse complement.
GTTTATCAGTAGCAATAAGCATAAGAGTTTCACCAGCAGCTACTGAAGGGAAAGCATCTAAATCAATAGTTACGGTGCTAGAAGAAGTATCTAACGCGCCTGAAGTAATCGAGTCACCTAGAGGAGTAGGTGAAATTAAGAAGTTGACGCCTGAAACCCCAACTAAGTCTTGATGCAAATCAAAAGTAATACTCTTTGTCGCCGCTACTGCAGGATCAGGAATTGTGATGTAGTCAAAGTCATAGTCTGCAGAACCTGTACGAATACCGTGCAAGGTTGCATTCTGATTAAACGTGTCTGTTATATCTCCACCGACCTGCGTACCATTTTGGAAGCATCTAATTGTGTCTCCATCCAACTCTACGCTCAAAGTTCTATTTGATGCCCCTCCAATTCCTGCCGGCGTTATATCCAACAAGTCTGGGGATTGGGTTACACCATCAATAACCTTGATAAGGCGAAGACGGTTATCTTGGGCGCGATTTAGAAAATGAAAGCCATTATTTAAGTCTGTAGCCCTGAAGAAAATCGCAGCATAAGAGGGACTTGTTTTCGGGTCGAGGACGCGCAACGTCAACGAACCATTACTTGCAGATTCCCACAGAATACGAGCATCGCCACTTGGGGCTGACCCCGTTATTCTTAAAATTCCATCTTCTAAAATCCATGAACCAGCCTGTAAGAAGCCATCCCCATAGTTACCATTTGCCCCATCAAAATTTAAAGTAGCCATAATTAGAGCCCTTATACTGTAATTGTAATTTCATTAGACCATGCGCCAGTTAGCGCACCGTTTAGGCAACGGCATCTGATCTTGTATGTGCCTGAAGAAAAGTTCAGTGAACGCTTAAAGCACCCAACTACACCGGGTAAACCAGTGTTAGGAACATCAAGAGTTTGCCAGTCTGCGCCAGCATTGCTCGAAAATTGAAACTCCATGTCTGTCATTGCCGCACGGTTTAAATCATTCAATGTGGGATATGTTTTTAAAACATGGACTAATTTGGGTCGAGTCCTTAACGGACTGAAGGTGCTGTAGGTACCAAAGCCTTTCGGCTGGTTCATTAGCTGCTCTTTGCTTACGCACCTAACGTTATCTACAGCGCAGTTCCAAATTTCGATATAGGGGCTTGAGTGGCTTGGATAGAAGACCTCACGAACTCCAGAAGTTCTAACAAATTCTGTATTACACACAGTAACTGAACCTTTGGAGTGGGATCGCAGCATTTTGCACCCGCCTTCGTATCGCGAGTAATTTATCTCACTTCGCTTTTTGAGATCCGTTACTCCATCCGAACTATTTCTAAAATCGTTTCCGTATATATGCGCAGAATATTTGAACGCGTCTTCGCCGTGGTAAGCACCATTAACTACAACGCAGTCGGAATTCCCGAACTGGGATTGGTAATCGCCGTAGTTAGAATCAAGCATCAAATCAACGGTGCAGAATAGTATTTGCTGCACTTTTACAAACGGGCCGTGCAAATCACCTACTATCGCCGTTTGCCAACGTTCGTTTGTGCCAGTGTATCCACCGAGGAAGTTCATTTTATAAACCTCGAGGGATTCTGCACCACGAAGGTTTACACCGTTCCTACGATTGCTTACCTCGACGTTTTCAAAAAGGTAATGTTTCGAAGAATCTGACGCTCTGTAACCGTCTTGTTCATTTTGCGCAAGTACGCCTGTTTTATAAACGTCAGCGGTATGAATGTATTTAAGACGAAGCACTGGCATTACATCGAACTCTAAATTGACGGTATTACCATTAACCGTTGCATTTAGTTCTGGTACTGCTGGGGTTTCGGTTCTAAGCAGCTTACGCACAAAAATATTTTGAACGTTGCCTTTGTAGTCAGAAGCCGTTACCTGTATTTGCGTGGCGTTAGCTGGCGCACGGATTAACCAAACTTCTGTACCTTCTAAACTATGGCTGTACTGGCCTACTGTGCTGCCAATTTTGGGTGTAACTGAACCGGCTTCGCTTCCTACCAACTTTAAAGAGATTTGATAAACCTCACCTTCTTCAAAATTGTAACTGGCACTTAGCGGGCTGCTTGTGCTGTTTGCATAATAGTTACCACCACTTTTAGACCAGCCAGAACCGCTAAACGCATCAGGTTGAACTACCTTTGCACCTACCTCGGGTGAAGGCAGTATTTTAAATCGGTGCATGTAGATAAAGTTTTCAGTACTGTATCTGAAGTAATCGATAGCTTCTTCACCCGGGTCTAAATGCAACCAATTATCTAAAGGCATGTACCTTAAAGAGCCATCACCTGTAGGCACGATTCTCGCCCCACTAGGCAAATCAATCTGGCTAGAAAAAGCATTTTCAGCACCCTGCACTGACACCGCATTATCTAGTTGCGGAATGTGCATGTAAGGTAGAGACAGTGTTTTATTTGCGTACACTGGTAGTAGATCGTCAAATACTTCAGCTTTTACACCACGCCAGCTTTCGCCTTCACTTAACTCTACGGTTTCATTATACAGTTCACCGTTCACGGTAACGTTGTTTAAAATAAAGGTACAAGCCCCACGAGCGTACACAAACGGCAAGGGGGCTAGTGCCTTATAATCACCCCCGTTAATAGTAATAGTAGAGCCAGCATGACCTACAATTACACCAAGCCCGCTGGTTTCATCTAAGTTGCATCCACAGTTGTTAAGCTCACCATCTTTTTTGAACTCGTAAGCAAACCCGTCACCCTGCACTCTGCGCGTCCATGAAACCATGCAATCTCTAGCGGTAGAAGTTTCAGAAAAATGAATACCCTTACAATCGTAGCTTGACGTTAAACCCTTAACATCAACAGGGCATTCAAACCTAAACCCTTCATCGCTGAAACCCTGAGTTTCGACATACCGAACAATCGCTTTAGAACCTTGCTCTAAATGGACCCCAATAAAAGGCGTAGGATTTTCAGCAAACAAGTTATTCTCATTTACAATTTTACCGCCAATAATCTCTATTTCAGAATGGCCAGCTCTCACTGCAATGCCAATATCGCCAGAGCCGGTAATATCAAAACCTTGCATAGATACGTTGCTAGAGCCAATAGGAATATCTAAAGCTTTTAGTAAGGTTTTTATAAACGTTAAACTTCTCAAAACCCAATCAAACATACGGTATCCACCTGTGTTTATTAGCCCTGCGTTACTCATAATCGCGCCATGTATTTCGGTGCCACGATTGTCTTTAGTCAGTTTTAGAAAGTTTTGAGAGTCCTTGATTTTTACGCTGTAAAAGCGGTGGTAATCCGCGCTTAATAAAATGAAGTTTTCAGGCGCGTTGATAATCCAAGGTGAATGATTATCTAAACTCGTGTCTATTTCGCTTTCACCAACTTGCAGGCCAAAGTAAAAAGAGAACCATGCTCCTTCTCTTGCCTCGTCGATATCAAAGTTCCATGGTGCTTTTCTGGGCGTCCAGTCGCGTATTTCTGAAGGATGCGCACCTATGTAGAAATTATCACCTCTCTCAAGTCTGAAGTTAGGATCATCCTCAGGAGAATTACTGTATACACGATGATAGATTTCATTCAAATCTTGAACAGGGTTACACTCAGACCAATCTTCGCCTTGTGTCCACCCTTGAGCGGTTTTTAAGTTCACATCAAAAAGGCGATTAATACTCATGAGCTGGAATCCTAATTCTTACTGCTTCAATGGTCATTGTTCCTGTAATAGCCCCATTTTTTCTTTTAAAGTAGATGCGTTCAGCTTCGGTTATGAAGCGATATGGCTCGGCGGCGTAAGCTATGTTTGGAGCGCTATTTGAAATAGTTATAGCCATGTCACGATTGAGAGAGTGAACAATGAGAATAATTTCGAAGCTATATTCGTCCGAGTTATCACCAAACAATCGAAGCGCATCAGTACCACCGTCCGCATCAGTGACGGTATATCGCCTGAAGTCGTTCGGGTCTTGTTGCCAACTAGCTCCCATGTAATTCGGCGTCTGAGGAGTTATGTCTTCCCCATACCAATGGTTATCGCTGCGCAGATAGAATGTTTTAAACGGGCTTCTTAGCGTGCCAAAAGCGACATCAAAATAGCCGTTTAAGTCACGATAGTATGAATGGTCAGAATCTAAAGAAGCCCATGAACTATCAAGTTCAACGTAATCTATAATCCCTTCGAAGTATTCACTGTTAAATTCACCAATTTTATATAGGTTTGTTACAGTTGTTTCGTACTCATGCCATTGATGATTCGCTAATGTGGGGTTATTAGGAAGCCCATTACCGCCTACTCCCATCGGATATACGCGCATTTTTATGCTGCCCGTATAGGCCGAGTTAAGCCGAATGATTAGACCTCTCCAGAAGATCGCGAATTTTCTCGTCGCTATAGTTGTTGGAATCGTTAACCACTTATCTGTTAGAGATAGATGTACTAATCCGCGAACGTCATCAAATCTTATTTGGCGCTCATTGTTCGGGGAATCGCTGGGCAACTCTTCAGTTTTTTTCAGCGTTGGGTAGTCACTCAAAATATGAGTTAGACTTTGATTTTGGCGAACCGGAGGGCTCATCGCCTGAGTTTTTTTGTTGTCTGTGTCAATATCGTCTGGCAGTTGCTCTTTCGATATTTTGCCAGCCAGCTCAGAAAAGTTTGGCCATCTAAGCGAAGTTTGTGGAGGGTTGTTTATACTCTCCCATTCAACTTCACCACTCCCCGCATTCTCTAAAAATGCGGCATAAGCAGCTCTGTTATTTTCTAACGCTTGAAGAAGTACACCCACCGCCCCTATTGGCACTACTTGAGCTGCCACGTTGCTTAAATCACCTTGCTGCCAGTTATATTTAAGCGTTAGCGTGTTGGCGGTAGTGTCATGATCAATAATTGTTGCTGGTAATTTGCCAGCGATGAATAACTGGCTACCCTCGATCAACCCAAAGAACGAATCTGAGTTATTTACAGACACTAGTGGGCTACCGTCTTCAACACTGATGTCGTTGAGACTAAAAACGTAGGTACTCATTGTTTTTCCGATATCTGAGAAGAAACGGCTTTATTTAGAGCCGTTGTTATTGGACAGGTTGGCCCTGCTGAAGCTGTTGTATACCAAATGCCTGTTTAAATACCTGCACGAAAACATCACCGTCTATGATGCATGTTCCATTGTTGCTGTTACCCTGAATTTTGACATTCACAACGACATCGGTATCTGAAGGTACTCTCACAACGACACCAGAAAGGCTGTCTCCTTTGAATGTATCGCCGGGTGTTGAGATAACATGTACTGAGCTGCCATTAACATCTGCAGTGATGAATAAGCTATCCAGGCTACCCCACTGAATTGGAATGGGGTGAACATAAGCAACACGTTCGAATGGTTGCTTTTTGATAAGAAAATTAACAAGTACGTGCTCTTGGGTTGGTGTGCCAGAACCATCAAACGTAATAGGCCGCATATCTAACACAGCCCCATCTGTTATATCCCCTTCGATGTTTTCTGCGTATATTGTTGCATAAGACCTAACGGTGCCTGATACACTGTCCCACTCTTGCCAAACGACACCATCTTGACTGGTGACCTTAACGTTTTCAGCAGCCAGAATAATTGAACTGGCGCTTTCACTACCTTCAATGAACATACCAGTTAAGCGGCCGTTCACATCGATAGCGAATTGAATCTGCCCCCTTACTTCACCGATTGCATTTTCCAGTGCTTCGAAGTATGAAAAAACGCTAACCTGATCACCATCCAAGTTGTTTATTTTTATCTCTTGGAAAGCTTGAGCGAAAGCAGCGCCTTCTATCCATTCACCGTTTTCATCTTCATAGCCTATCTGAGCATTTTTGAAATCTGCAATTTGAGCTTGAACGCTCTTATTCCCTATCTTTTGCTTGACGCCAAGCACGTCCAAGCTGATCACTTGGTTTTCTTGTGCTACTTCAGTCACGCTGTAGAGCAACGTCGAGTACTCTTCGCCTAGCTCATTAGTCTGCTGTGACCAGTTGGCCACATCATTGACTACACTGTTTATAGTGTTACCAAGGTTTTCAGGTAAGCCTGGTAACATTACCGTTCTAACAATATTGCCCCAAAATTCATCAACTGCAGAGGTTCGTGCAACTACGAATGTCCATTGCGACTCGCCCAGAGCATTGGATGAGCAAACCCATATTTTGAAATCACGTTCTGGTGCTAAGCCAGGGAACGTATAAGCATGAGCTGGCCCACGATATGGCAAAGGCGGCTCTTCATCTGTTGGGTCGTGACTAATGGAATACAAAAACGCGGTTGAGCTATCAGAGCCGGCCAAGTATGGGATAACTTCCAACTCTGTAGCTGTGGGGTTTATCGTAATGTCAGTTGGAACGCCAGGCTTTTGCATTATCAACGGTATTTCTGCCCATCCACTTCGTGCAGAAAGCCCACCTAACGCCATCACTCTAAAACGGTAGGTACCAAGCGCGTAGCCTGAAAGGTTTACGTGATAACGCGCTATTGAGTCAGTTTCTATTAGCAATCCTTGTTCATCTAACACCTGATATAGAAAACGTGATGCTTCAGAATACCAAGAGATTTTAACTTGAACGAACGCTGAATATACGTGCTCAATCGTTATGTCGCTTGGCTCATCGGGATTAGTAAAGCTGTATGTGGTATCAGGTATTTCGGGTTTATTCCCCTCCCCAAAGAAGTCATATATATAAGGCTGATGCTCTCGAACTGTTAGTGTTACCCGTTTTTTATTAGAGGAAATTCGCTCTATCCGAAATAGCTTTCCTTCCCAGCCTAAAAACGAATCGTAAACAGGAACAATGTCACCCACGTCATAAATCAACGCCCACTTAGGCAAATGTATGCGGGTTTTTGTTTGTTCGCGTGAAATTTCAAGCCACGTTTTACCGAACTCAATAGCTTCGTAATAATTATTACAAGTAATTAGGTCTACCGTACCTTCATTAATGAAGCCGTTATCTTCTTCTAATAGCTGAGCTTCTAACGCACTACCTTTCGGTGGATAAACAGCTTCCTGAGCAGTACCATCTGCTGCAGGCTCATAGTACGTTACAGCAACACGGTTATACCGCTTGTTTTTGCTACCTTCAGAAACACCATCCATCTCGATAATATCTTTTTCGAGAATTGGTATGTTTACGGGGTCATCATCTTGCTCAATAACTAAAGTTAACTGGCCATCTATAATAGGTAGCCAGCCCCGCATTGGCTTTAACAGTACATTGACGTTTTCCAATATATCTTTACTGGTGTCTAGCTTGCAGTTGCAGCTAAATAGCGGTCTTTGATTGGGCTGACCAACAACTTCATCGACTAAAGAATCACAAAGGTCCCTACCTTTGTAGAAAGAGTTTGTATTGATTAGGTGAGAAGATAGCCCCTTTCCGTATAGCGGATCTTTGAGGTAGTCAAGTAACGCTAAAGCAGGGTTTGAATGAGTTGTACCCGTTATATCAGCGGTAATCTTTGGCTCTGAAGAGATAGCAAATTCACCGCCATGATATTCAAGACGAATGTAGCTACACGCTTTCCCTGAAGCTTTGTCTGATAATCTCCACCCTGCAGCAGTAAGTAGCGGATCTTCATAGCTGTCCATGCCATCAGGAAAATTACGCATGTGCACCACGCGCCCGCCATCATCATGGAAAAACGCAGGGTTATCAGAAGAAACAGGAATATCGTCTACATAAACCTCATCAATTGACACGACTTTTTCAGCCCACACGACAATGATATGTAGCAAGTCATTTTTAATATCGTCAGAGTCACCATCATTAGTCTCTTTGAATATAATATTGCCTGTTATTTTGTTGACCTTACCAATCACCTTGCCAATATGCGCATCAGTCTGCGCTGACGTAAGCTCAGTACCAGGTGGCAACGGCTCCGGCGCTTCAGGTGCTAACCACCCAAATACAGCTCCGCCTAAATCTTCTAAAAAGCCCATTTTTTAAACCTGATGTGTTATACCTGGCGGATTGAAGCGGCCGCTTCCAGAGGAACCGCCACTGCTTGACGCAACGGGCGCATTTTTGCCCCAATAAATCTTTCGTTTGGCTCTGGCCACATGCTCAAAAGCCGTATCATCTGGGTAGTATTTTTGATGTGACCCTGAATTGGTTTTGGTACCAGCTTGCTTTTCGAAGTCAGCCCAGACTGATGCTAAAACCGCGTCGATTTTCCTAGTTCTTTTCAGAATATCGCGAGAATCTATGAAGCCTTCGAACACATTAAGGGTAATGATTACGCCTAATTTATCGCCGTGCTGTTCATAAACTGTTACCTCAGAGTTATTCCAGCCTTTATTTAGAAAATAAGGGATAAACGAGCCGTCGCGCGCATCTAACGTAGTATTAAATTCATTTGTAGATGGTTCAGACGTAACCTCAATTTCATCAATACTGTCAGACGTTATGTAACCCGGTTGATAGTAAACGCCTCCATAGAAAACAGGGGCATCCCTATCTGTCAGATAAAGCATATTTCCATTTATATTCATCTTGACCAGGTATGTTTGATAGCGAGTCGGGTTATAACCTCTTAAACGTTCAATCTCTGACGCTGACAAATTCTTCACAGCTGCTCCATTAACTCTAAATCGAAGATGGTTTTTCCCGCATCTTTAACGCCGAACTCACCACCATTACGGTTCTTTACACACACCTGAAAGCTGACATCATCGCCGTAGCGAATCTGTGTACCCGCAGGAATATTGTGTAAAAGTGGTTGAGTAAGCGTTATTGTGGCGCGGCCTGTTGCGTCTGAATTGGCACTGAAGGCAATCCGATAGCCTTTGGTGTTAATGTCGGGTTGAACAAAATCCCCACCCCACACCGCCTTTGCGCGTGATGGTGGCAAACCTGCAACATGTAAAACTTGACTACCAACAAATCCACTCGTTGTTAGATAAAGACCGTTGTGCTTTCTAACCGACTTTAGTGGGTTTGGTAGAAGAAAATTCCTAATTGAATCGTTGTACCAGTCAAGAACGCCACTGATTTCCATAGCATCATCATGACTAACAGGCACTGAGGTAAGCGCGAAGAGGTAATAAGGGTCTTCGCTCCCCAATGATTTGTTTTCGTAAAGTCGCTCTTCTGGCTTGATAATGTCGAGAATTAACGTAACTTCGACTTGTCTAAAAAACTGAATAGGAAAAGCAGACATTTATACTGGCCTCTCAAGACGTGCTTTGAACAAGCGAATGAAACGCTTGTCGCGCAATGCCACCTCTCGCCAGTCGCGGTTTGATGCATCGCCGTGAATATGCGTTTCGTTTTTAAAGCTCATACTCTGAGAATTATTGGTTTCTGATGAACTTAAGAAGCGTGTGAGATCACGGTTTTGTTCTGGTTGAACAACCCGTTCACCACCGTCTAATAGGTAGGTACCTTCGGAAGGGATGTTTGTCATACCGCTGTGCGCCATACCCGTTAACTTTGCCGCTGCTGCCGCACCTGTTACGACTACGCCAGCATAAGCAGCACCACCTAACACTGGCCCAATATAGGGAATACTGGCCAAGGCGTTATAAGCACCCATTGCCGCATCCATGGTGTTAGTCCATATAGACTGCAGGCTTTTTCGCTTCTTCTCGTTGAGTAACGTTTCACCGATTGATAAAGCCATGCGTGCGTAGCCGGCTTCACGCCCTTCCATACCATCGAAAAAGCTGTTTGCCGTATCAAAGAGAACTCCGTAACCTTCTTGCTGACGAGCTTGCTTCTCTTCTTCCTTCTTGCGTTCTTCTTCTCTTGCTTCATCGCGAATTTCAGCAAGCTTTCCTTGGTGAGTGGCTTCCAGGTCTTCCATTGCCTGCTTATGTGCGGCCTCAATTTCCTGTGTCGCTAAGCCTTTTTCGCGTAGCATGTCGAGCTCAGCTTCAATTTCCTCTACACGCTTGTCATGCCTAAACTGGGCTAATTCTTCATCTTTTCCGCCAGCTTCAAGCGCAGCTTCACGTATTGCAGCATACTTCTCCGTTGCCGCATCTATTTCGCGCTGGTTCAGTTCTGCAACCTTCTCCTCTTTCGTTAGTAGAAGATTATTCAGTGCTTCTTGATGTTCCTTTTCGAGCTCTTGAGTTAGCAGCCCCTTTTCACGCATAAGCTCAAGCTCTGCGTTCATCTCTTCAACCTTGCGCTCGTAGCGCAAGTTAGTTAACTCTACCTCTCTACCGTCAGCTGCCAGTGCTTCGTCGTAGATTCGCTGATACTGCGCACGAAGGCTTGAAGCCATTTTCTCAGTTTCTTCTTCGCGCTTAACTTGTGCAGTCTGATCTGCTTCTTCTTTGATAGCGGCTTGCGTTTCTACGTGCGCCTGGTTAGCTGCTTCAAGTTGCTTTTTCTGTCGCTTAAATTCTTGAAGTTCTGCAGCAGCTTTTCTTTGTTGCTTCTGTAACTCTTCTTTTTCTGACTCACCACTTCCGAACCAGCCGGTACCTTCCGAACTCGCATTTGGTAGGCGCTGGCGTAAATTGCCAAGTTCACTGGTTCGTTGTTCTATCAGCTGATCTAACGCCTGCAGGTCGCCCTGTTCTGCTTTCATCTGCAGAATTTGGTCTCTGAGCTCATCGGCTTCCGCTGAACGAATAGCATTAGCTGCTTTTGCCGCGTTGGCACCGCGTTTAGTCGCTGATTTCTGCTGGGTGTTTTCGAGGTACTGGAGCTCTATTTGTAACTCTTCAATAGTTGGCGCAATTTTGCCGCGCAACTTATCAAGTGAATACGAGATACCATCTAGCCACTTCTTAACGCCACCACCTAAAGATGAGCTTTCAGAAAAACTGAGTAATAATTCATCCCAACGCTGGCCAAGCGTGTCTACTGAACCTGCTAACCCGCCAGCTTCGGCAGAACCAGCCCCGCCTACTTGCCCCGCAAGCTGTTCAAGAATGACCTTTTGAGCGCCTGCAGTATCGCCCATTTCTACCATTGAGCGAATCATGTCTTTCTGCGCAGAAGTGAAACTAACACCACTGCGCTTAAGTGCATTAATACCCGCTACAGGATCTTCTAATGCTTTACCCAATTGCAGGGCTTTATCTTTAGCGGTACCGCCAAAAACAGCGGCCATATCCTGAGAAAGTTCCACGGCCTGGGTGAAGGTTTCTCCGCTTACAGACTTAAACGTCTGAAGAACGTTCTGCGCTTCGGTTATTCCCTGCACACTCGCCAGCGTGCTTAACGCAACTTGGTTTGCTTGTTGTTGTAGTTGCTCAGCAGTGAAACCAGCCGCATTACCAGTAGCCCTAACTAGTGCTTCGGTTCTTAATTGGCTTTTTTCGTATTCATTGAACACCTGCAGCGACTTATAGCCAACCGCAACTAGGCCAGCTAATGCCGCAGCTAATCCGCTAGTGACTGCAGCACCAGAAGAAAACAATGAATTAACGACAGATACCCGACTTGCCACGCCACCCATTGGGCCCTGAATAGCTTGTGCACCCTGTGATAATCCACGCATTGAGTTGTTAAAGCGGTCGCTACTTGCAATCGCACGCCCTAACTCGCTGCGATAAGACCGAGTATTACCTGTTAACTCAACTTCGTAGTTCTTTTTATTCATTATCTTCTCGTAAAGCGCTTATAAAGCTCGTCTACAGACATAGGTTTGATTTGCATTTTGGGGCGATATCCAACAATAAAATCGCTAGATTCGAAGGGTTTATCACCCTTTTTACTTAAGTAATTTGCCACTTGAGCGCGCAAACCAGCCACTTGAAACTGGTCTATTTTTCCCCCGTAGGGCTCGATTTCGCCAAATCGTAACCATTCGAGAAGCTTTGAAGCGCTGAGTCTATCTAGAAGGGAATCTGCATCTTCACAGCCTAGCTTTAAGGCCAGCCTAAGTGTGGCTGTTCGATAGGGCTGGCCTATGAGGGGTTTCTTGCTAAATCCTCGTCGCTTAGCGGCTCGGGCTCTTCTGATTGAGAGTCACTTTCACTTTTCGGCGGTTGATAGAGGGGGTCTATCCAAGGCATATCAGAAACACTGGCAATCTCTGCAAGCACTAATGAAATTTTCGACTGCGGGAATGATGCAAGAAACAGAAGGTCAGTTTCACTATCCCACTTTAAAGGTATACGCCCAGACTTTGTACGTAACGACATTGCAATAGCCTGGTACCTTAGTGCCATTACATTGCGCCCTTTCTCTTCCAAGTCAGCATGGGAACGTTGAATAAGATTGAGTTGGTCCATGATCACTACAGCATCTGCTGCAGAAAGCTCAACAATAAGCCATCGCCCTAATTTAGCTACTGCACTTTGCGCGCGATGCGCGAAGGTTTTATCCTTCGGCATCTTACGCTCAGCGATAAAACACTTAAAGAAGCCAAGCATTAAACTAGATCTTCTTCAAGAATTGGACCGTCGACTTTTAGCGTTAAGCTTCTGTCTACTTGCCCCTCTTTTGGGATTGCATAACCAACTTTTGTAGTTAGGCATCGGAATGACAACGTTTTAGCAATTGGCGCGGGGAATTGCACCTGTACGTGGTTTTTCGTGCCGTTATGGAAAGCATCAATAATACTTTCAATATCAGTCTGCGTTTCGCGATAACGAACCGTGACATTCCATTCACCGCCATCACGTAAACCGTAATCCGACTCTTTCCAGTCATGTTCGGTACCATACTGGGTTGCATCAACCACTTCACTGGTCATTTCACCAGGCTCCATGGTCATAATATTTGCTATTGATTCACCGAAAGAAGTGCCACCATCCGGCGATAAGTGCAATGAGACTAATTTACCCTTCATGATTAATCCTCGTCTAGGTATTGTATTGTGTAAGTAAGCTGCAATTCACCGATAGTCGTTTCACTGTCACGGTCGTATGCAAAGTTGGTTCTATTCATGCCTTCAATCAGGCCGTCTAACTGGGGTTTTTCGCGCAGCAGCTGCTGCACTGCAGTGGCTTTTTGGTCTAATGCATCATCAATATTGCCCGGATCACGAAGCATGATTTCAACAATGACTTGTGCCTCTGTAATTCCGGTGTCATCGAAGTCATATTCAGTTTCACCAGAATTAAAGAACACCTTTAACGCAGGTAGTTCGTCTTCGAATATCTGCGCTGGAGAGTAATTAAATGTAGCTGAGAAGCCAGCAGGCTCCGCTATCGCGCGGATTGCTTCTCGTATCTGCGAACGTGTGGCCATTACTTAATTCCTAGCGCTTTATTTAATCGCCAGGTCAACTGACGAAATAGCTCTACAGGAAAATCTTTATTCAGAGAATCCCTTGTTTCTTCGACAGCAGCTCTTTTAAGAAGTACTTCTGAGAACTTTTCTCCAAAACCGGCGACCTCAATATTCCCTCTGCCCTGACCTTTACGAACGTAGATATTACGTAAACTTTTATTGGAAAATGTGTTTGGCCACTCGTAAGGACCAACCGCATGGCCATCACCTCGCGGCTTAGCGCCTGCCCCTGAGGCGGTTATCCTATTGGTGCCGATCCACACCTTCCCATTTAATGCAGTCACTTTTGCTCGTGTGATTTTTACACGCTGCCTTATAGGTTTTTGCTTAATCTGCATAGCATCAGACACGCGCCGAACTATTTTTGTTTTCGACTTGTTTAAGCTGTGATTAATTGCAGCTGCGACTGCACGTTTCGCGTCACCTTTTCGGTGCCAGTCTAAGCGCCGACTCATCCGTTTCATTTCATCTAAGGTTTGCTTTGAGTTAACCGATACAATTTTTGACATTACTAAACTCGCTCAAGGATCAAGCTGGTAACTTCGCCCGACTCTTGCTTTGTCACGAAAAGGTATTTAACGCCATTTACCGTGATAGGCTCCCTGCGCTTTATGGCTGGTAGCGATGTTTTCGGCGTGTCGAACTGAACTTGGTTAGTGTCCAACTCACCGAACTCATGCGCTCTGGTGTAAAGGTATCCGTTCACCTCTACACCAGAGATAACCGCCACATGTTTAAAGTCAGCAAAAAAAACTGACTCCATATCTGCGGCAAGATCATCTTGAAAGCTCATAGCTATTCGCTTTCACCATCGGTTTCTGGACCAAACGCCGCGTCTAAACCGTCATCGATTTTTGGCACTTCGATTTCAGTATTAGCTTTTGCGTCGACAATTTTACCTTTCGACGCTGCCTGCAGTTCCTTTGCCATCGAAGCATCAATCGAGATGATTGTTTTACCCTTTGCCTTAGGAAAGTAGCTTTTACCCATAAGGCGCACACCGCGTGTAAGCTCAAAGCTTACTTTTTTACTATCTCTAGCCATTTTCTTTTACCTTAAAAAAAAGCACCCGAAGGTGCTTTGCTAGTTAAAAATTATGTGAATTACTCACCCAAGCAGAAAGCTTGAGGGTGACGAACCGCAACGTCTGCGTCTTGGAACAAACGCATAACAAGACCACCGCTAGCAACTTTGGTAGCGCGATCAGGTACCACGTCAAGCGCACCCCACAAGCCAATTAGCGCTTGCGAGAAGTCACCAAACAACATCTGGCCAGCGTTCATTTGTGTTGTTACTGCAGCGTTGTAGTCGTTAACACGGCCATTCTGCCAAATAAACTGACCTGTACCTGAAGCTTTCTCAGTTGTTTTAAGCTTGCCACGTAAAGACGGGCGCATTAGATAAGCCATAGTGTTAGCGTCTGCGTTTGCTTCTGCCACGTCAGTTTCAAATGCAACTGTTTCAGCCCATGTAGGGCTATTTGGTGTAGCGAACGAAATTGCGCCGATACCGCTGGTGTTAGCGATACCTGTAGGTTCATTGCCAATGCCCGAACCGTAAAGCGCGCCTTGATCTAAACCTAAGCTTTGACCACGCATGATGTCAGCCATAACCAGCGCTTCAATATCTGGCGTAGACTGGTTCATAATACGGCGAGTGATAGGAACTGCAGTAGCTAGCGTTTTAGGTCGCAGCTGTACAGTAGTGAAAGACAGGTCGCTATCTGTAGCCGCACCATCTTCTTCTACCCAGTAGAAGGTTGCCGAACCATTCTGTTTAGGAATATCAACATCACCCACAAGGCCAGACACCATGCGTGCACCTAATTGACCCACCACTGCTTGTGCGCGAAGTGCTTCAATGTACATTTCAGCATGAAGTTCGGTAGCTACAAGCTCAGCGCCTTTACCCGCACCGCCAGCTGATTGCATGCGCGCAAGTTGCATTTGGCGCAAACCATAACCCATTGCTTCATAGCTAAGGTAAATACCGTCAGCATCTCGACCAACACGTTTAGCGATAGCTTCTGACACTTCACGTTCAAGGCCAGCTTTCTTAAAATTGCCCGTAGCAACCGCACGAAGCGCATTAATAACGCTGTACTTGCGAAGCTCGTTTTCACCAATGTCCAAATTAATCATAGTGGACTCGGCTTCGGGATCTTTTCGCTTGCCGTGAAGCTCACGAATAAGCGCTTTGTTGAACTCTTCGTAGCTGCGACCTTTAGCAATGAAGTCGTTACCTAGTTCAGTCGCGCCGTACTGACGTGCAGTTTCAGCAATACGTTGAGCATCGCTTGCTTCAGGTGAAGTTTTAACTTTACGTGGCTCTGCGAATTCACGCTTAGTTTGGTTAGTCGTTTCCGGTGATACCGAACGTTCGGCTGTTTCATCCGGGGCGTTGTTGTCTTGGATTTCGATATCATCCATTTTACGTACCTCAGTGGTGGTTATTTTTACGGGGTTGTCGTTTGTTTCAGCGTTTCGACCAACACCTACGGTAGGGTCTGCCGGTACTGATACAGAAGATATTTCTAGCGGTTCCCAGTGGGTAACGCGGTAGTAATCTAAATCGTTTTCTTCGCGGGTTAATTTCGCGGCGTGGATACGGTAGCCAACAGATACATTCACACGAATCTCATCTTGCATATCGATAAGAAGCTGCTGACCGAGCGGGTTGCGGCTCATCTTTATTTCAGCGTAGCCGCGGCCTTTCTCAATCCATGCTTTTTGAATAACGCCGCGTTGGTCGTTCCAATTGTGATCACTAAGGAACGGACCTTTATTGTTGATGCGTGCCAGGTCACACTCACCTTCTTCGTGACCAAGGGTTTCTACCCATCCCCAGCGCTCAACTTCATATTCACTGGAAAAGCTAAGGGTGACGATACGGCTTTCTTCGTCTACCTTTTCAATTTGCGCTTCCATGTCGCGCTGCATGACAGGGCATTGCCCTTTGCGCAACATGGCTGCAGTAACTTTGTTTACGTTCACTGTTCGCCCTCTTCTTCATCATTTTTAGGGGCGTTCTTATTGGCTGCAGCTGCAACTTTTGCCCCTTTGCCAATACCAAAACCTTTGGCCAGCTCCATCGCTGGACCTAGTATCTGTAGATATTGCTGCCAGCCTTCAGCCATTTCGTCGACATCAACACCTTTTTCATTCAGAACATCCATCGGGTTCACGGTGAAGTTATCCATGGCAGCGCCGATGGCCTGCTCATCTTTTAATGGGTCAACCCATTGCCATCTGCGGCCTTTGAATGAGAATGCATCAACGCTGCGCTCTAGGTCATAACCTCTTAAGTTATCTATGGCGCCATTCAAAAGTGCATGTTTAAGCCAGCGTTGGTATATCGCGCCAACCACTTGACTTATCAACCAGCCTTGAAGTCGCTTCCAGTGCTCTCTATCTTCGAGTACTGCTTGACGAAGACTTGACCAAGAAACACCTTCATAATCGTTCGCGCCTGTGTTGTAGTTGACATCAACACCAGCAAACGCACCTTTTAGCGAGGCTTTCTGAAAGCCTTCAACCGTATCGCCGTGGTGCTGAAAGTTTGTTTCTTTTGCGCGGTAACCCTCTGGGGTAATTGCTGCGCCACCTGGCTCAAGTTCGAAAATGAAATCACCTTCATCCTCTTCTTCAGGGGCTTCTTGCTCTGGGTCGCGTTCGTAGATAACCATGTTGCTAGCTGCAACCCTACTACCCACTAGCGCTGATTCGCGGTAACCACCTATATCGTGAAAATCTAAGAGTGATGCGTGAGCCCATGGAACACCGCGAGTTTGACCAGGGCGGAACATTGGAAAAGGAAGAATGATTTCATCTGCAGGAATACGAACGTAGCGTTTGCCAGTATTATCATGGCGCCACGTATGTTCACCAGGGTGATTGGTTAATAAGTGATAAGCAACATGTCTGCCCCACTTATCTATTTCAACGCCCATTTTAATGCGAACGCCGTTCCCTAAATCTTTGTTTAAAGTGGCGTCCAACAGGTCAGCTTCAATCAACTGAATGGCATATCCAAACTTATTGGGCGCGCCGTGAATATGACGAATGATAATATCACCGTCTTGGCATACGGTTTTTGCAATGAGCTGCATGGCCCCAATGAAGTCCATGCGCCCACTTATTTCACACACGCCAATTTTGCACCACTTAGCGAACGCTTTTTCGATAGATTGATTAGCTACGCGGTCTAAATTCCCATCGTTTCCGCGAACTTCAGCGTGTAAGCGCGGCCCCTTATCACCAACAACGTGAGTCTGCACCATGGAAAAGAAGCGCTTCATATAGCCAACGTCTTCACCAGCTTTGCGACTAGCAGCCTTAATTCTTGATAAATCGCGTCTTAACGTTTCATCAATGCTAAGACCAGAACCAAAGAAATTATTTGAACTGATACGTGGACTTTTTGCTGCAGCAAAGCGTTCCTGTGCATGCAATTTATGACGCTGACGATCACGGCTAGAACCAGCGCCTTTCCCAAGAACTGGTTCAACTCGCTCGGTTTCGCCTTTCGACTTTTTAAAGAGATTAAACATACACTACCTGTAGTAAGCTCGACGTGGGGGTTTAGTTAGGCCTTTCTTCTGCCTAACACTGCGAACGCGCCAGCTATATTTGCGCTTTAACTTTTCAAGCTGCTCAATAGGTATGCGAGTTAAGCTGCGACCATCAACGGTATAGTTTTCGTGATCAGAAAGAATGCGGCCTTCAATACGCTTTTCTATCGCCTTTAAAACACGTTCTGCATGGCTGGTTGTGTCGCAATACTCTAAATCATGAGGGTTAGCGTCGATAATGATGTAGCCATGGTCTACTGTTTTGCGGCCAGTGCCATCATCACTAAACAAATGCCAGCGATATTCACCAGACTGGTACGCTTTCGTTTCTTCAGAACCAAGGTCAACATGAAGCGCCCCATCAACCACAGTCGTGTCGATGGTAAATTTGCTTTCGGGGCCAACCAGAATGTACTGGTAAGTGTGTGATGAGTTCGCCACTTTGCGTGACCACTTGGCGTAGTCACCTTTTACTAAACGTTTTGGTTCATTCATTATCTAACCTGAGTACTAAAGCCACGCTTTCGCCGTGGGCGAGTGGCAGATGATTGGCGTTTTCGCTTGGTAGCTTTCTGTTCAACTTCGCTTTCTAATTCAGCGCTGAACATGTCTTTCTGGCTTAAACTGCTCTCTAATGCATCCCACTGAGCGCTCGTTTTGGCATGAACCTTTTGAGACATGGCCGCGTGAAGCGCATACACTTCGCAGTCGGTACCTTCGTTTCGTCTACCGCTCCGGCATTGCCAAGTCATTTGGCCGCGAAGCTTTTTACTTGGCGCTTTGACCTCAGCCGTGACTTGTTCCCAGTAGTCAGCGCGCGCATCTTTGTAGCTGTGCATGAAAGCACTGGTACCTTGAAGCCGTTTTGATAGAAGATCTTTAGCCTTGTGAGTACCAACCAGGTAAACAAGAACGCCGTGTTTATCGGCTTTGGTTGAGCGTTTGGCGTTGTTGTGGTCAAGTTTGGCAGAAGGTAAGCGGAATATTTCACGCTTGCCGTTATCGTTACTGTCACCCTTGATAGCCATAAGGTGAACGCGTCTATGTTTCTTACTTCTCGTTCTAACGTAGTGATAAACCGCTTGGTTGGTACCACCGTCAGAACTATCAATACTCGCCGCTGACAAGTAAATCCTGCCTAGGGTTTCGTGCTCAAAACCGTTGAAAAGTATCTGATCTAACTCATCCCAGACCGGGTCAGCTTTATCAACACAGTCACCGGCTATCTCTTTCCAAAGGACTAACCAGCTTTCTTCGTTTCTGCCGAACGCCCGAATGATGATAGCTAGCCTATCGTGCTGAACATCGACACCAGCGGTAACAATTAAGCCGCCTTTTGGTACCGTTAACTCTGGGTAGTCGTCGGCAAGCGCCTGCAGCTGCTCGTGATTCAGGTTATCTTTACTGCGGTATGCGTAAGGCTTACCCAGTTTAGAATTCTGAAAAATTATCCTACCGGCTTCATCACCAGCTGCAGCTTCATGCTCTGCTTCAAGAAAGTCCTTAACCAAACTAGAAAGCGAGGTACCAGGAATACAAACGTAAAGTTCAGACAGCCCTTTGAAGGTTTCAATTACGCCATCAGTGTTAACTGTTGGCACCCAACCGCAGAACTTATCACCTTCTTCCTCTGCAACTCTGCAGGTATTGAAAATGTTTTGCTGACGCTGCCAGTCATTCCACGCGCTACCACAGTGAGGACAGGCATAAACCGCCGTTTCCGGTAAATTTCTACCGTAAACAGGGTGAACGGGGCCTTCATCTTGCTCTACCCAGCTGACATTTTCCCAGTCTAAAACGTGCTTTTCGCCACAATCGTGGCAGGCCACTGGCAGAGTTCGCTGGGTACCGAGGTTGATGTAATGCTCAACTTCGCTTAAATCCTCGACGGAAGGGGTACCGCCAAGAACAAACTTACGTTTTCGAAAGCGCTTAATGCGTTCACGCGCTAGGCGTATCGCATCACCCTGATCACCAACGTTACCGTTTGTGTCGTCGGGTTCTTCAACCAGCACCACTGGCGATGGCGTCGACTTAACGTTACTGACTGAGTTAGAGCCAAAAACCTTAAGAGAACCCCCAGGGAAATTCTTTTTGTTACTTCGGTTACCCGCCTTTCTACTGCTGCTAACATCAACTTTTTTAGCAAGCTCTGGCGTGGCCCTGATAACAGGTTCGAACTTCTCTTCAATGAAGTCGCGTGCTTTATCATCTTTAGGAAACAACCCAAGAATTCGACTGGGCTCACAGCAAATACGCTTTGCTATCCAGCCAGTTTCAAGCAGCGTCCAGCCGATTTGCGCGGCTTTCATTAAGCCGACCATTTCAACAAAGTCATTATCTAGGGCATGCATTACACCCCAGAAGTACGGCACATAATCCGCGTTATACAAACCAGCAAAGTCTGCGTCTTCAGCAGGTAGTCGAAAGTATTTTTCAAGCCATTCGCGCGTTGGAATGTTTTCAGGTGGTAGCCACCCAGCACGGCATTCGTCAATCAGAGTCTGTAGATTGGAACTGGAAGTCTGCAATAACTCGCATGGCAGCAGCTGTGGTTCCATCAATTGATTCTCTGTCTATGGTGATACCATGCTGGCTTTCCAGCATAGCTAAGATTTTTTCTATCGAGTTTGTGTACTCAGATTTCGCCAGGGCAATCCAACCGTCGATAGCCTCACGAACTTGTGCCTTGTCGAGAATTAGCTGTTCCTCTTTGAATAGCATGAGCTCTTTCATTCTCGCGTTGGCAGAAGCTTCGCGCGTTCGCGCTTCGTCTAACTTCAAGCGCTGGTCGCTTGCGGTTCTTCCGCTGGCTTCGTCGCGTAGTTTTTCGCAATAAGCACGTAACCACTGGCGGTAGGTACCGCCACGAACTAAGGTTCCGTTATCGAGATGTTTGTGAATGGCCGGTTGTGAAGCACCAACCAAAGAAGCGAATTCTGTTTGTTTAGCTTTATCATCTAAATCAAACAAAATATAACCCCCCTATGGGATTTTATAGCTGTTAAAAAAACGCGAGTCTATGCGCCGTGTGAGGGGGTGCCTCCAAAAGGACCCGCGAAAATATTCTTATGAAAGTTATTTAGGAATGCATTCGTTGTTAGGTGATGCTTCCATAAGTTTGGCATGAAGCTCTTCTTGTCGTCTGTCTTCTTTGCGCTTGAAGTAGACGTTAACGCCGAAGGTGGCTATGGCTATGATAATACCTATCACTGCTACTAGATGGTCGATGTTTACCATTCCCCATAAAGCCGTAAGGCCACTGGCTGTGTAGTTAGTAGCTGTGGTCTTATCACTCATTTTAAATCTGTCGCTATATGCTGACATGTTATGCACTCCTGTAGGGCCCATAACATGATTATTCAATTGTTGTTCCATTGTGTATTAGACGTAAGGTTATTATTTACCACGCCATACCTTTAGGCCAATAGCAGATAACACTACAGCCTTGAACAGAAAGTCTAAATCAACACCGGCTTTCTCAAGATTACTGATGGCCAGTACTGCTGCATCCAACATGCGAGAGTCATTGAATACAGCTAACGATATGGCGCCTAATACCAACAAAGCGTAAGGTGAGGTAACGAGAACGGTAACGTACTCATCTTTCCAGCTGCTCTCTAAGCCCTGGGCTAATAGCGCTTCTCCCTCTGCGTCAGTAAGTGTAACCTCATGCTCACCTTGTAATTTAGTTTGCTTAAGCTTTGCCTTAGCCTGTTCAGCGTTTGCCTTTTGCTCTTGCTTACTCTTGAAGATACCAACAACACCATCAATAGCGCTGCTTAGAGGTTTTAACCAATTCATTATTTCACCTTATGGCTTATATAACTCAAAGTGTGGTAAGTCGCGGAAACGCTCATCACGGCTTCTACCGTCCATATCCCAATCACCACCCCAGCGAAGCAAGTGGGTTGTTTTACCCTCAGCGTATAGCTGACGAGCAATACACATGACATGTCCTGCGAATACAGCGAAAGCCAATTCGTCTTTCCAGTCTGTGTTACTTAATTCTACGAAGTAAGGGCCAGCATCAATGGCCATGGAAGGAAAAGTGTTGTGCTTTGAGTTAGGCCACTCCAATTGACTCAAACCATCGGCAAAGGCTTTGTTCTGCTCATCTTTACCGCGATAGCCGCAAAAGATCGACGCGTTAATGAACTTCTTCACCTCGTTGAATATCGTTTGAGTATCAACATGGCACGTATCAAGACGGGCTTGTGAAGTTTTGCCGTAGGGAAACATAATCTTCATCCATAAAAAAGCCCCACCAAAGGTGAGGCAAGGTTGGGATAAACAAGACACAACAAGCAGAGAAAAGCAGGCACAAAAAAAGGCCACTCAATGAGTGACCTTTCTGTCGAGTGCAGCTTCGCTTAGCTTACGTGAAGTAAAGTAGATGATCCGCGCGCGCAGATCAACAAGTTTTTTCAAATTATGCCAATTTAACGTCTAGGGTGAAACCAATCAAAGCCCCATCAACCCAACAAATAGCTGATTTATGTAGACTTCTTGCTTTTGTCTCACCAATATTTAACGCGTTAGAAATCATTGGATAATTGTAATCGCTTCGATAGTACATGATGACTATGTTGGCCAATACGGGTCGCTCTCGCTTCAGTTCTGCAACAAGACGGTCTACCAAAAGCGCCATATCGTCATTGATGAAATACACGTTGTTGTTATCGCTTTTGCCGATATTGAGCCCTAATCCCATTCGGCTCCATTTGCCCCACTCGTTAAGCAAAGTCTCGGTTTCGCTTGTATCGTGCTGAACGTCTGTCACTACTACGCTACCTTATCGTCTGGTGTACTTATGTGCGCTTGGCGTTTTCTAGAAACTAGCATGCCAAGCTCTTTAATTTTCTGACTAACCAGGTCATCCCCAAGCATAGGCTTGCCGTGCTTAGCCACGTAACTGTCGATAACCGGCTTTTTCGGTGTTGAGTATTCAAGCGCTTTTTTCGCTTCAGGCAAATCACCTGTCATAGCTCTGCCTACCCAGTACTCATACTCACCTTTGAACAGTTCCATGAAGTCTGCGTCTCGCATTTGATAAACACGATGACCAACACGTTCGTCTACCAGCTCAACCGCGCGATGGCTAAATTCAAAGTCTTTACCTTTGAATCTTCCGCGTCTGGCGATCACTTCATCGTAAGCTTCACGCAGTGAGGGTATTCCAAGCTCCTCAGGCGTAGGCTTACAAAGCTTCGCAAACTCTGTAGGCCGTGGGCGATATTGCTGCTTACACGCCTTTGCAATACCCGATTGAATTTGTCGACTACTGGAAACACCCTCGTCAACCATCTGCTTAGCGTATTCACGAATGGCCCATTGCTGCATATCCAGTTCTGGGTACTTGTTCACGAATTCAGGCCAGTACTCCATCAACACTGGTTTCAAGTTCGTTAGGCAAAACTGGTAGACAGTATCAAGTCTGCTCGGTAGAGAAGTCGAACGCTTCGACCCCTTCACCTCGTTGCGCTCGTTCATAACAGTCTCGCCATGCGGTTGCGGTTGCATTGCGATACCCACTTTGTTGACTAGATTGCTGCTTGAGTGCATGACTGCCCCCTTTGACTTGGTTGTGCTTGATGGTTGCGCAATAACGCATCCAGTACTTTCGATGTGTGGCTATGTGGCGATAGGTGTTACCCGTATCGCTAAACTTCCACTTGTTGAAAATCGCTTGTAGTTCATCCGTACTGACTGAAAGACCAACTTGCTTGGCCAAACCTACCCAGTCGTTACAGAAATTCAGATTTTCGCGCGCGCACGCGCTATCTTCTTCTTCTATATCGGATATAACGGATATGTGTTGTTCATCGGACTTTTGAAATTTTAAGACATTCCCGCCGTATCGCTTATGTGGTGCGGGTTGTGGCGTTTTTTTGTTGCGTGTTGTTCCCGTGTTGCTCTCGTGTTGTTCCTCATTTGAACCTGATAAATCTGTCGAGGCTAAAGAGCAGTGATAACAGGCTGCTTTTTGTTCTTTAATAGAGCCTTTTCTAACCAGTTCGATTAGGTTTGCGCGCTCTAATTGTCGAACTGCTGTTCGTATTTTCTCAGTGGTAGGCTTGGGCTCAACCGTGTTAGAGCCACGAGGGGGGGTGTGCTCCATTTCCTCTTTCATAGAGCGTAAGGAAACATGCACTAAGCCGTCACTATATCTCATTTTCTTTCGAAAGCAACGTATGTATAGCGTAACTGCGAATGGAGGCAAGCAGTTATCGCTTAGCGCTTCATACTCGGCCTGATTCACTGCATGCCCTCGCCTAGCTTGGTTATCGCTTCCAGCTGCAGCAGGTCGTCTGCTATTTCAACTAGCTTACTTGATATGGTTGGATCCATGAATCTGGCTAACGCATTTAGTGTTTCGCGCTTAATGCTAAGGTCTTGCGGTTTACGTCTAATTGCGATGAACAATGCTTCCAAGCTTTTAATGGATGTGTGAACCGGGTCTTCCTGCTTTTGGTCTTTAGCAGTTCGTGCTGCGCTGATATCTTTCACTTTGTCGTTAAGTGAAGCCACAGTACCGCCAATCGGCTCGAAGTAAATAGCTGCTTTACCTTTGGCCGTGAGCGTCCATGTCTTCTCAGCAAGATCTTTAATGATAAAGCCCTGCCCGCTTAGCCTGCCCAATGCCGCAGAAAGTGGTGGCAATTCAACAGCACCAATTGCTTCAGCGAGAGCGTCGCGGCTATATGTGCAGTTAGGCTTAAAACAATTCAGTAAATCAGTGTCAGTAAACATTACTGGTCCTCTGCGGCAGTGATCAGAATTAAGTCTTCAGGCGCTAAATGAATGCGCCCGTTCAAGTCGTCATCAACGTGTATGATGCGTTCAAAAACAATGGCTACCTTTCCGTAGCTCTTACCATCAAGAATGGTGGATTCAGTTAATGTGCGTGCGCCTGGCATTGGCCGAACTGCATCACCAACCTTAAAAATTTTCTTTCGGGTTGGTGGTAAGCCCATGTACTTCATCATTCGGCCTTGTGCGCTCATAAGGTCACCAAAGCGTAAGCGGCAATAGCGAACGGCATAGCGACTACAAAAAGCGAAATGGTGAGCAAAGCTGCTCTAACCAAGCGCACAGAAAGTGGTGGCTGGTGCCACATATGGTGGTGACCTTTAACTGCTTTATTTTTTGTAGACATAACCATTACCTATTAAAAGTCATTCCAAAGGCTGCTAAGCTGCAAATCGGACAAAAAAACAGCCCGCAACCAAAGGAATGAAACTATGAAAAAACAATTACCGCTAATAACAGTCGGTGAATTCAAAGAGCAGCTAAAAGGTATCGATGACAATATGAAGCTCGACTTCTCTTCACTTGATTTCTACCGATTAAAACGTCGCTCTGACACCCTTATCCAAGTTGAGTTTAATCAGATGGTTTATCGAGATGACGAGGGAAACGTACAGGTTGATAACCTTGAATGATTAATCCCAAGTTTGTTAATGCCATCAATTTATCGGTAGCCCGGTAGCTTTCTGCTGGCTTACCGTTTTCTAATCTGGTTAATGAAGCTTTTTCGCCACGAATGCTTATTTGCCAAACATCGTCTGCAGGCTCGACCTCTTGAGGATCTTCATTTGCTAAAGATGAATGAGTCTGTCTTGACTCAAGGAACTTACATGATTGAACAGAAAGATTTAGAACAAGCTTCGAAGCTGCTTCATGAAGCTGGTCTATTGCTACGGCCCCTAATGGATTCTGGAGATGCGAAATCAATAAATCTCTATCGCAAAGTTCTGGGTTGTCAAGAAGGCGTTCACAAGCTTCTTTTGAAATCTCAAAAGAAAGGCTAACAGTAATACCGTCTATGACTGTTGCATGTGTCTGGTTAATTGCACTCACGATTTCCGCTCCTTAGTACAGTTATAGGTTTGCAGCGCTTCAGTTATGCTTTCGAGTGAAACACTGTTTAAAAGGTATTGTGATGAAACAACAAAAAAACCTAGAAGCGGCTTTTGCTCTATTAAAAGAAGCTGTTGAAGCGTTGCGGCCACTTTCGCTGAATGGCTGTGACGACGATTTAGCGTTATTCGTGCAATGTTTGAAGTGCGAGTTAAGCATTCATAAAGCGCTTCTTGATGAGAAGTCCTAGCTAGAGTCATGCTGCAGACCCTTGCTGTATATCTTTTCTGGGTGGGAAAACCATATCCAGAGTGCAGTAAACACCCTGACGATTTATCGCAAAAACCAACTTCCTGCAGTCATCTAAAGTAGGGATGCGAATGCCTTGCTCATAGTTGCTCACTCGCGAACCGCGCTTCCAATTGCACAAGGCTGCTAAATCATTGCAAGTTAAATTTGCTTCCTCTCGATATTGCTTAAGGTTGTTCATAATTCTCACAAGTACACGTTTCAATATTTATAAAGTACACGATACGTGTCCCAAAGACAATAGTGTGTTTTTCAATAAAGTTAATTTGCTGTGAGTTGCAGATTGAAAGAGGCTTGTTGCTCGTTTTGATTGGTTAAGCAACACAGAACGTGTAATTATATTATTTTTTGATATACTTATACGCGGTATGAAAATCGGGAAACAGGCATGGAAACTAAGATTCTGGTTGGGAAAAGAATTCGAACGGCGCGTGAAAAGGCAGGGCTTACTGTAGATCAAGTCGCCTTCAGATGTGACTGGACAAAATCACGACTTTCCAATTATGAAAACGGCATTAGAGCTGCAGGTATAGAAGAAATAAATAAAATATCAGACGCTCTAGAACCTTTCTTAGGTAAATACGTGAATTTTTACTTAGTCCAAGGCCTGTGGCCAAGTGAGCTTAATTCTAAGATTCAATTGCCAGCGCTTACAATTGATAAAGCAATTAAGGTATTCAAAAGTGTCATCGGCGATGCAATGGATTTTGGGCGCTTGAAGTTGGAGCCAGGCTTAAGCGCCACCGAACTGGTTGAAGTGTACTCTGAAGAGCTAGCAAAAATATCAAACGCTAGCTCTGACCACGAGTTCTCGCGCGATGCTCAAGCACGCTAGTGACATTTGCAGGTAGAGTTGAACTACTCTGTCTGTGTCGAATCTCGTGGTTTCTTATCGCAGCCTCTTTCCATGCCGCCATTTCTTCACGCTGAACTTTGAAATCAGAAAGTTTGTTGATTTTAAAGAACCAATCTATAAGTTCGTCAGATTCCCTGTATTTACTGGCCGAGTGATCATGCTTGTATTTATCATCCTTCAAGAACCTATATAAGAACCATCCAGCTAATGCACCAACCAATGCTAGTAATAATACATATTCAAATGTGCCAGATAGAATCATTATAATGCCCCCTTGGTGGCTTGGACGCCTTTCGAATTTTTAATAAACAGTGCGATAGCTAAAAACTTAAGCGCAAAAAGGCTTGTGCCGACTGTGGTCATTAAGTTCAAAATTAGGATGGAATAGGTGTAAAAGTCTCCTAGCGCATTCATCTGGATAATGTATCGATCACAGTATCGGGCGACTTGGATAAAACCCATTATAAAGAACGCAATTAGTATAAAAACGCTCAAAGAGTCTCGCTTCAAATTATATTTTCTGCACGCTAAAACAGTAGCAACAACAAACAAAAAATCAGTTAAAGCAAAGCCTAGATACCAGATGGCAGACCCTAACGCCAATGTGGACTCTGAGCTCCAAAGCATACGAGAAGCGAACTCTATTCCAATATGCAGTAAGGATGTTGCACACATTAAAGACACTACCAATGGAAAAGCAGTGAATATCCGTGAATGACGTGAAGTTAAAAAGTGAATCGTGGCTAATATAAAAAGAGCCGCCAACTCTATTGCTAGCGACATCTTATTAATTTCGAATAAGTATTCAATCATTGCTTGATTGGTGGTTCTACTCCTCCCCCATTACCACTGTTCGTCGTAAAACAGATAAAAGGCAAGATAGAGCAAAAGCTCACCGAACTCCTTGTTGTTGTGCTGGGCGGCTCCGCTCCGCCTCCGTTACCACTCGCCATTGCAGCGGGAGTGAATAAAAATACAGCGGCAGAGCATAAAATGCAAGCGATTGTTTGGTAATGCTTTTTCATGTAAATCCTTAGATATTATTGCCAAAAACTATTTTCAGGCCTAATGATTCTAAAGGTATTGAGCTTCACTAACAATCGACTACGAAGCGCATCATATCAATTTGTTTTACATTTGTACACGTTTCGTGTTGACAAATTCATATTTATGAAAAATACTGAGTACACGTTTTGAAAAATTAAAAACATCACAACTGTGTACAAGGTATCAACATGCAATCAAATTCAATACTTAAAGAATCAATCGCAGCTGGCAAAGATGAAATGCTGCTTCTTACAAATGCTATCGCCGATGATGTTCGCTTTAGTGTTCAGCACCAAATAGCCCTAGATAAAGGTTATTTCTTTATCGATGTTTGGAAAGATGGTCTCAATCATTGTTATTTAAGCAATGCGAACTCATGGCCTGGTGAAAACTATCTGTTTGAGAAGATCCAAGAGACAGTAAGTAAGCTTCGTGAAATCTGCAAAGAATTTAATGTTGAAGTTACCAGTAGCCAGCCTAAGCCGAATAATGTGGTACCTCTATCAAACGCTCACGTTCCTCCGAAAGTTCAGCTGCGCTCTGGTACCGTGTTTGATTACACCAACATTAAGCACATGCTTTTTGATATTGAAGACATTGCACACGCGCTTTCTAACATGTGCCGCTTCAACGGCCACACCAATAAATTTTACTCAGTTGCGCAACATTCCGTTCTTGTTAGTGAGTTGGTACCAGAAGAACATGCGCTAGCTGCCCTACTTCATGATGCTGCAGAAGCATACTGTGGTGACATGGTTTCCCCTTTAAATCAGTTGCTACCTGTCTACCAAAGTATTCACACCACTATTGAACAGAACCTTTACAGAAGTGTCGGCGTTGAATGGCCAGTTCATGCATGCGTAAAAGACGCTGACGTAAAAATGCTAGCTACCGAGGTGCGCGACCTAATGACACCTCACCCTGCTCACTGGGCATTCATTAGTGATCAAGTGCCTTGTGAAGAGGTCATTCATCCGCTTCCACCAATGGGCGCCAAAGAACTATTCCTAGACCGCTACTTCAGTTTGCAAGCTAAAGCTGCAGCGCTAGCTGCTAATGCTTAATGAAGCGCGAAGACGAGTTAAACATTGACCTTGGCTTGGCAGTGCTAAGTGTACTTATCGAGCCAGGGCAAATAATTACTCGTGACGCTATTGCAGAAGTATGCGGCTGCAACGTTTACCGCATCGACAAACTAGAAAAAACCGCGCTTGAGAAGTTCAAGCGAAGAGCACAGCAACGCGGTTTAGACGATTTTATTGAATAGCTGCTAGCAGCTTAACCAAAGGAAAAACAATGAGCGAACAAGGCCCATTAAATGAATTTCTCGCTGAAGTAGATAGCGGTGCATTTGAGCGTCAGCTAACTGCCTTTCTTACAGAGGTGAGCAAATCAATCTTTCGATTCAATAAGGGGGGCAAGTTAGACGTTACCTTCAAAATTGAACCGGCTGCAACGTCTGCCCAAAACGGCGCAGGCATTAAAGTGAAGGTGGTTTCTACTGCCAAATATTCACGTCCTACCCCAACGGGCAAGATTAACGAAGAGACCACCACTGAAACCCCTATGTGGGTGAACAAGGATGGCTCAATCAGTTTGCTTGCCAAAAGCCACGATGACCTTTTCGCGGGTCAAGCCAATGTAACTAAGATGACTAAGGAATAACTATGTTCGATCGCGACACACTTTTAGAGCTTCAAAAAAGCGAGCTTTACAAGCAAGTAAACACGCAGTTATTAGACGCAGTTGAAGCAAACCAGCAAGAACATATGCCTGCGCTGATAGTGCCGGATAATTTTGCCATGCTTGATATTGAATATAAGTTGCAAAACCGTACACGCTTTCGCGGCTCATTCACTACTGAAGATATTAAAAGCTTTGTTGCGTACGTGAGTGAGTACGTAGGTGAAGAAACGCCGCTTTACCCTAACGCGCAAGTATTTATCGACGGTGAAGACATGAAAGCCGCGGCCGTTTTAAACGTGGGTGATTTAGTTGTGCCTGGTCACTGTGATCACAAAGCTACACTAAGCATCCCAAAAACAGCTGCTTATAAGGCGTTGATTTCTGCATGCGGTGGACGTTCTGGTCAGCAAGACCTTAGTGATTTCATTGAAGATTGGAAAGACCGCATCACAGTAGACGGTATTTCAGGCGAACAAATGAATCTAGCTGTGGCCATTAACGCAGTAAGAACGGTAACCGTTGAGCGTGTACGAGAAATTGAAAGTTCAATAGACCAGTTCGAGAACAGCGCAAGCGTGACTGAACGTGAAGCGGCCAAGAACAAGAAAGACTTGCCAGCCTATATTAATTTTACATGCGTGCCCTATGCAGGCCTATCAGAAGTTACTTTCAGAATTCGCGTTTCAATGCTCACTGGTGATGCGCGCATTGCCTTCACGCTGCGCATTGTGGGTGAAGAAGAGCACAACGAACAAATCTCTGAAGAGTTCAAAGAGAAGATTTCAGACAACCTACACGAGTTGCCCGTTGAAGTCTTTATCGGCGGCTTTCGCGCTTAACCATCAATAAGGTGTGGGGCGCTGCCCCACTCAGTAACTATGAAACATATATTTCAATTGAACGGTACCGGAGTAAGCGCGTTGGCCAAGGTGATTGGTTCGAACCTGCCGGTTCAGTTTAGCGTTGATGAGGTTCGCCAGTTAGAGAGCCTTGCCATTCAGTTAGAACGCGCTGAAGCGCTAGAAGAAACAAGCAAAAAGGATTAGGCAAATGAGACCGCATAACGATGTATTTCAACAATTCACAGATTCATGTTTTCGCGGCAAAGGATCAACTGAGAAGCGCCGCACTAAGCAAGAGTCACTTGAAGCTTGCCGCGTTCGTCGTCGCATAGAAGCACATGAAATGGCGAAAGAACTAGGCGTAACACTTGAAGATTTGGGGATGCAGTAATGATTAAGCTTGATTTTAAGGTCTTAGGCCACTGCCCTGTTAATGGCGCCCTAATTTCAGCTAATGAGGTTAGAGAAGCATTTTCCCCAATCGTTGAAGCTGCCACACGTAATGAGCAAAGCCTTGAAAAATTGCTTGAGCATTGTGGTGTTAACAACTTGGTCAGCGAAGGTGAATGTGTAGCTGATGCAATTATTCAGGAGCTGGCGCGCGTTAATGCAGAAAATGAGCGCTTAAAGCGTTTGGCTATGTCTGAACTGCAGCAACATGAAGAAACCATTAATGACGGTAACGTCGAATGCGGCCTATTACAAAAACAGTGTGAGCAGCTGCAGGAACAAATCAACCAGGTCACTCGTGAACGTGATCAATGGAAAGAGGTGGCCAGCGCATGAGTAATGTAAACACAAATAAATTTGGGGGTGCTCTTCTCTTCATCCTTGGTGAGTTCGCTGCTGCTGAAGTGGAAATGATTGAAGACGGTGGCATGGAGGTTTTTGGCGAAGACAACCAAGGCCGCGAAGGTTCGTGTGAAGTCAGTATTAATGAGCTGGCACAAGCTGCGTCTGATGAAATAAAGAACCTCAAAGAGCAGCTAGCAGAGGCTAATGAGCGTGTTGCTAAATTAGAGTGCGAAAATATAAACGGGAATGCAGCCGCAGAGCTTCTTATTTGGTGGGCACAAAAATTAAATAACGCGCCGAATGAGGATTTAAAAGAGGTCATTAGAATTGGTTACAAGCGCATTGTTAATTTGGCCAATTTAATAGGTGAAGAACAGCTACGCAAGGAGCAAGACCAATGATTTACCAAATAATGTTTAACGTAAGCTGGGTTGTGTTGGTTGTCACTTCTCTCTTGATCGGCGTAGGCCTCTACTTACTATTCACGTTCTATAACACGTTAGAAAACCCAGAGCCGCCAGTTTTTTCAAAGGTGATGGAAATAATATGTGAAGTGTGGATGTTTGCTTTGATATTCACCATCGCTATGGGGCTTTTTACTCTATTCGGTGCGCCATGGTAATGCAAATGAAGTTACCTAAGGCATGTATAGCCTGTAATCACTTTTCAGTTGAAGGGTATAAGCAAGATAAGCACTGCCCTTACGTTGAAAAGTATACAGGCCGTGCGAAAGACAGAACCCAGTTCGGCACCTGTGAAGCGCATAGTAAAAAGGTATTTTGCACTGAAATCTGCAGCAGCTTCGTTCATGACTCATTAATTGAGGTATTCGAAGTTACGAACAGGCCAGAGCCGCTAGAGCCACACCAGGCTAAAATGTTTGAGGTTTAACATGTTATTTAAAGAGCTCATTGTTGATAATTTTGCTGGGGGCGGTGGTGCTTCTTCGGGAATTGAAATGGCTACTGGTAGAAGTGTTGATATTGCTATCAATCATGACCCTGATGCTATTGCTATGCACGCTATTAATCACCCAGAAACAAAGCATTATTGCGAAAGCGTTTGGGATGTTAATCCACGTGAAGCTGTAAATGGTTTACCTGTTGGCCTGTGCTGGCTCTCCCCTGATTGTAAGCACTTCAGTAAAGCTAAAGGTGGCAAGCCGGTTGAAAAGAAAATTCGTGGATTAGCATGGGTGGCTGTTCGCTGGGCTGCGACGGTTAAGCCTCGAGTAATCATGTTGGAAAACGTGGAAGAATTTAAAACTTGGGGGCCAATAGTGGACGGCAAACCTTGCCCGGAACGCAAGGGTAAAACTTTTCAGTCGTTTGTAAGAGCCTTAGAGCGCCAAGGGTATCAGGTTGAATTCAAAGAGCTTCGCGCATGTGACTATGGTGCACCTACTATCCGCAAGCGTCTTTTCATGGTGGCTCGCCGCGATGGTCGTCCAATTGTGTGGCCGAAACCTACCCACGGCAAACCAGATGCACCAGAAGTTAAAAGCGGTAAGTTGAAGCCATGGCGCACAGCTGCAGAATGCATCGATTGGTCAATTCCATGCCCTTCTATTTTTGAACGTAAAAAGCCGTTGGCTGAAAACACACTTAAAAGGATTGCTAAAGGCATTCACAAGTTTGTTGTTGAATGTGAAAAACCGTTCATCGTCACGAACACTACTGGGCATGCTCCTAGCGATGTCGAACCCCCTCTTCCCACTCAAACAACAGGTAATCATCACTACATCGTAGATGCAACTATCTCACCTTTTATTGGACGTCAGTTTGGGAAATCCGTTGGGCACGCTATTGATATACCTTCAGCTACCATTACCTGTGGTGGTGGAGGTAAGAGTCAATTGATTTCTGCGTTTCTAGCAAAACACTATACAGGTGTTGTTGGTGCGCCAATTGATAACCCTACCCCAACAGTTACAACTGTAGATCACAACGCACTTGTAACTAGTCATTTAATCAAGATGCGCGGCACTAACATTGGGCACCGTGCAGACGAACCAGCACATACAATTACAGCCGGCGGGTTGCATTTGGGGGAAGTTAGAGCCTTTTTATTAAAGTATTACGGCACCAATATTGGCCACCCTGCCGATCAGCCACTTCAAACTATTACAACCAAAGAGCGCTTCGGATTAGTAACTATACACGGTGTCGATTATCAGATTGTTGATATTGGTATGCGCATGCTTCAGCCGCGTGAGCTATTCAAAGCGCAAGGCTTTGCTGAAGACTACATCATTGATGTTGATCCAAGCGGAAAGCCTATTTCAAAAACTAAGCAAGTAGCTAGGTGTGGAAATGCGGTACCGCCTCCATTCGCCAAAGCTTTAGTAGAAGCAAACCTACCAGAAATGTGCAAACAACGTTTATCAAAGGTCGCGTAAGATGCAAATTGTAATAGGCTCAGATATAACGACAATGACCGGGTACGAAAAGCGAAGCTCTCAAGTACGCTGGTTTGAAGAGAACGGTATCACCTACCGCGTAAATGCTAAAGGGGAAGTGTGGACAACCGACGACTGGCTAAATGGCCGCGACAAAGCGCCAGCTGCAGCAAATGATGACGGTTTTAACCCTAACTTTTTGAAATAGATTATGCCACGTAAACGTAAAGTAGAAGATCAATGGATGCCTCAGCGAGTGTACAAGGGGCGCAGCGCTTACGAGTTTAAACCTGTAGGTGGTGGAACTGTGCGCCTTTGTGATATCGATGCCAAACAATCGGAAGTATGGGCTGCTTACGAAAAGTATATGGCCATAGCCAACAACAAGCACACTGTTCAACACCTAATTGAAACGTTCTTTGAGAGCGCTGATTTCCGCGAGTTATCGTTACACACACGCAAAGACTATCAGAAGTACAGCAAGAAAGTACTTAGTGCATTTGGCAAAATGGACCCGAACACGGTTACCCCTGTTCATGTTAGAAAGTTCATGGACATTCTTGGCCAAAAGTCACCAGTGCAAGCGAATAGACACAAAGCGTTCTTATCTCGGGTGTTTCGCTGGGCATACGAACGCGGCAAAGTGCAGCGCAACCCATGCCAAGGCGTTAAGCAGTTCAAAGAGAAAGCGAGAGACCGCTATATTGAAGACTACGAGTATGACGCGGTTTATCAGAGAGCTTGCCCAGTAGTTAAAGCAGCAATGGAAATTAGCTATTTGTGCATGGCCCGTAAAGCTGACGTAGTCAAATTGCATCAAAGCCAGCTACTTAAAGACGGTATTTTCATACAGCAAGGTAAAACGGGTAAGAAACAAATTAAGGAATGGGGCCCACGACTACGCAAGGCTGTAAGCACAGCAAATGAAATAAACCCAGACGTATTCAGCATGTTTGTACTTCACCAGAAGAACGGTCACCCGTTCGCAGTAGCGAGTTTCGATCAGCGCTGGCGCAAAGCTATCATCAAGGCGCGCGAAGAAACTCAGCTACCTTTAGATTTCACGTTCCATGACATCAAAGCAAAAGGAATTAGTGACTTTGAAGGAACAGTAAGCGAAAAACAACAAGCCAGTGGCCACAAGACAGAAAGCCAGGTTCGTGTGTATGACAGAAAGGTCGCAGTGGTACCAACAGTGGAGAGTAAGAAGTGAACTATCCGGAATTTCCGGTAAGTTGAAAAGCCGCTTAGTTGCGGTTTTTTTGTGCCTGAAAAGCGATAATATTCTGAAATTATATTCTGAAATATTATGAAATGGGTTTTTGCTGCGTTTTGATTGAAGTGAATACGCCTTGTAAGTTACTGTATTTAAAAGGTTTTGTATTGGTGCCCGGGGCCGGACTTGAACCGGCACGCTGTTACCAGCGAGGGATTTTAAATCACAATATAAAAAACAACGTTATCAATAAGATATAATTATATT
>NZ_JAFLMX010000297.1:0-4734 GCF_017849675.1 Alteromonas sp. AO-Serp | reverse complement strand
TCGTACACCTTATGGTGGCGGTATCGCAGGCGGCCACTACCACAGTCAATCACCAGAGGCATTCTTCGCTCACTGCCCAGGGTTAAAGATTGTTATCCCTCGTGACCCTTATCAGGCAAAAGGTTTGTTGCTTGCGTCAATTCGCGATAAAAACCCTGTATTGTTTATGGAGCCTAAACGTCTTTACCGTGCATCTGTATCGGAAGTGCCTGAAGAAGATTACGAACTGCCATTAGGTAAGGCAGATATTGTTCAAGAAGGTAGCGATATCACCTTATTAGGGTGGGGCGCGCAAATAGAAATTCTGCAAAAAGCTGCAGAAATGGCTCTTGAAGATGGTGTGTCGTGTGAAATTATCGATTTACGCAGCATATTACCGTGGGACGTTGAAACGGTTATGCAATCTGTAATGAAAACAGGTCGCTTATTGATAAACCACGAAGCACCGCTAACAGGTGGCTTTGCGAGTGAAATCGCAGCGAGCATTCAGGAACGTTGTTTCTTATACCTTGAAGCGCCTATTGCAAGAGTGTGTGGTTTAGACACGCCGTATCCTTTGGCGCACGAAAAAGAATATATGCCAGATGAAACGAAGACGTACGAAGCCATAAAACGTACGCTTCACTACTAAGCCGGGGGACGATGAAATGACAATTGAATTTATCTTACCGGACATTGGTGAAGGTATAGTTGAATGTGAACTTCTGGAATGGTTAGTTTCTGAAGGTGAGCATATAGAAGAAGATCAACCTGTCGCGGAAGTAATGACCGACAAGGCTACCGTGCAAATTCCTGCAATGCATGCGGGTGTGGTTAATAAACTGCATTACGCGGTAGGCGATATTGCTAAAGTGCACGCACCATTATTCTCTATGACGCCAGATGATGCCGACGCTAACTCAGATACACATGAAGACGCGCAAGCGGAAGTAAAAGACAATGCGTCTGAAACAGCGACAGCGAATGATAGTGCTTCTTCAAGCGCTTCAAACGGCAAGCACATCGAAGACTTTATTTTGCCAGATATTGGTGAAGGTATTGTCGAGTGCGAAATTGTGAAATGGAACGTGGCTGAAGGCGATGAAATTGAAGAAGATCAAGCCGTTGTAGAAGTGATGACCGACAAGGCAGTGGTAGAGATCCCCGCTAAAAACGCAGGTACCGTGCATCGTCTTTATTACGCGCAAGGCGATATAGCGAAAGTGCATAGTGCATTGTTTGCGTTAGAAGTTGCCGGTGAAGTCACAACTACTAGCGGTACTGATGACGAATCACCATCGGCAAAAAACAACGCTTCAAGCGTTGTATCTCAAAGTTCAGTGAACACGCAAACAAACGGTTCAAGTCAGCAATCAGCGCAAATTTCTCCTTCAAAATTCAGCGACGGCGAATACGAGCCACCTATCGCTATAGAAGGTAAAGTGTTGGCTAGCCCCGCGGTAAGACGTGTTGCAAGAGAAAAGAATATCGACCTTTCTACTGTGGAAGGCTCGGGTAAAAAGGGGCGGATCCTTAAGTCTGACGTGTTGAATCTACAACATTCGAATGTTGACACGTCGTCTCAAAATTCGAGATCTTCTGCGCCAAGCTCATCTACCGCAGAAAAAGGTGATTTGAATAGCACAAGCACTGTGCTTAAAGGCAGCGTTAGAACAGAAAAAGTACGCGGTATTCAGGCAGCTATGGCGAAGCAAATGTCGGCTTCGGTCTATACTATCCCGCACTTCACAGTAAGTGACGAGTTGGTAATGGACAACCTGATGGCGCTACGCAAGCTGCTTAAACCTGAATTTGAAGCGAAGAACGTAAAACTCAGCTTTATGCCGTTTTTCGTTAAAGCAATGTCGTTGGCACTTAATGAGTTCCCTGTCATTAACAGTCAGCTTAACGAAGACGCCACTGAGATAAGCTACTTCACAGATCACAATATTGGTTTTGCAGTAGACTCTAAAATTGGTTTGCTTGTACCGAATATTAAACGCGTACAAGACCTCTCGCTTTTAGATATTGCTGTTCAAATGCAGGTTATTATCGAACAAGCCAGAGCGGGCCGCGTGGCTGGCGAGCACCTAAAAGGCGGTACGATTAGTATCTCTAATATCGGTGCAATAGGCGGTATTACCGCAACGCCAGTAATTAATAAGCCAGAAGCTGCTATTGTTGCTCTCGGCAAAACGCAGAAACTTCCGCGTTTTGATGATGAAGGGAATGTTAGCGCGCAAAATATCATGGCGGTAAACTGGTCCGGCGATCACCGTATTATTGATGGTGCGACTATGGTGCGATTCAATAATCTATGGATGAGTTACCTAACTCAGCCAGAAAAAATGTTGATGCACCTTAAGTGATATCATTCAAAGCAATTTGATTTGCAGTAGCAATATTTTTAAAGGGCCTATAGTAAAACTATTGGCCCTTTTTTGTTTTGTATACCTCAAAGCGCGTTGACGTTATTATAGAGCACTATAAACAAACGAAAATTTTACTGAGGTTTTGTGCTTAGTTATCAACATGCCTTTCATGCGGGCAACCACGCTGATGTCATCAAACATCTTTGTTGGATTGGCGTTATCAACGCATTAAAGAAAAAAGATAAACCTTTTACGCTTTTCGACACCCACGCAGGCGCGGGCGCTTACGATCTAACCGATGCCATGTCATCAAAAAATAAAGAGTACGAGACGGGTATTTCTCGTTTGCTTATAGATGATAAAGGCGTTCAGGACTTGCCAAATTTGTTGGCAGACTATCTATCGTTGTGTGAACCTTTTTTAGCACAACAACAATATCCGGGCTCACCGGCAATAAGCGCAAAAGCGAAAAGGGATGGTGATAATTTACACCTAATGGAACTTCATCCTGCGGAATTCGATAAACTAGACAAAAACGTATCCCGTTTACGAACCCGTAATAGCCACGTACATAAACGAGACGGTTATGAAGGGCTTCGCGCACTCACGCCACCTAAACCCAATCGCGGTGCTATTTTAATCGACCCTCCTTATGAGCGCGTGAATGAATATAGCGACCTTGTTAAGGGTGTGGAACAGGTATTTAAACGCTGGCAGCAGGCACAAATCGTAGTGTGGTATCCACTATTGTCAGAGAGGGCTGGTGCCAAAAGTGGTGCAAGTGAAGCTATGTGCGAGAAGCTTGCAGCATTAGGTAAACCCTGTTTTAAAGCAGAAATACATGTAGCAGAAAATACCCCAGATGCTGGAATGTATGGTTCTGGCGTATTCGTGTTAAACCCGCCTTGGCAATTAGATGCTAATTTAGAGAGCGCGCTAGAAAGCGTTGTTGGTATGTTAGGTGCTGATGAAACGGGTTATCACGCTACAGCGCATGTTACCTGGATAAACGAAGATAATTGATTGCTGTGCAGTTTAACAATGGTAAGCGTATTGTTGCTGATTAATCTGTTTCAAAAAGTCACTAAAAGCGTGAAGTAAAAAACATGTCGCAACTCAAAGGCCTAAAACATTTCTATATACCCGATGAGCAGTCGATATATTTGCTATCCCATGCGGATGCGAAAAAACTAAAAGACTGGGTAAGCCTTTGCATTTCACAGTTAGAAGGGTTGGGTTACAGTGAAATAGAACTTTTAGGGAAAGGGGCCTTTGGTTTTGCGTTTGCAGGGAATGCACCAAGCGGTGAATCACGGGTATTTAAGTTTTCGCGAATAACGTTGCCGCAGCATGTGCAAGATAGACTAGAAGAGGAAGCTTTTATGCTTTCTCACGTTAATCATGAGTTTGTGCCGCGGTTTATTGAATATCAACAAATACGCAAACAATCCATCTTGGTTATGGGGCGCGCACCTGGCGAAGACCTAGAAAAAGTCAGCTTGAAAACAGGCCCACTTTCGCCCCGTATTATCGTCAAAATTGCAGTGCAGGTCGGCGAACTTTTATCCAGTTTTCGCCAATACAGTGAAAATGGAGAAATTAAACCCATTGTGCACGGAGACATAAAGCCCTCGAATCTGGTTTGGGATGCCGAAAATGAATCGGTTGGATTGATTGATTGGGGCTCTTCAGTGTTCGCACAGACTGACATCACTGGGCAATATGTAGGTAACAATGTAATGGATTTAATGTCGGGTGAACTGCATCAAACTAATGCTCGACTTGGCGATGTTTATTTTATTGGCGAGGAGCAGCTTAATGGCGCACTCTCCAGCCCCCGCTTCGATGAACAAGGCTTGGCCAGTACATTATATGCATTGGCATCAGGGCAATCGTGTCGTTACGGAAGCAAGGTTATTACACCTTCATCCCTTGGTCTTCCTAAAATGCTTGCTAATATCCTTGAGCACATGCTCAGTGAAGATCCAGAAAAGAGAAGGCAGGGCGGAGATTACCTGTTTAATCATCTCCACTTTTTGAAGAATATGGTTTTCACACAAGACAAGCCACCGCAGTACACTCCGCTAATACCTACGTGGCTGGCCCACTCTCAAAACCGTGCTGATATTGAAACCGTGGTTTACAGCTCTCGAAAATCTTACCTACGCCAACAGGCCAGATTGTCTGATTCATTAGATGAGAAAGACGTAGAGGAACTTCGCTATATAGACGACGCGCAATTTGACCGCTATTACAAAAACTACTTACAGGGAATGGGCGATACCGAAAAAGCTTTTGTTTCCGCAATCAGTAGACTGGTCCGTTACCCCGTGGTTGGCGGGATGGCTGTGCGCTGGGAGCCCGAAGGTATATATGTCGATTC
>NZ_JAFLMX010000348.1:0-24503 GCF_017849675.1 Alteromonas sp. AO-Serp | reverse complement strand
GCATGGTCAGACATCGGGTTACCGAAATATACCGGAATATCCTTCATGCGCGCTTCTCTAATCGCATCCCAGTTAGTATCAGCAATGGTAACGTCCAGCTTTTGATTTATCATTTCCGTCGCTAAGGCGCGATTGAACTTACTGCCACCGAAAATAAGGTAGCCAGTAGGCGCTGGCGCTCTCACCTTAAGTAGCGACGCAACGGTACGTGACGTTAGGCTCTGCACCACAACCGTCGCGATAATCACCATAAAGACGATAGGAACGATAATGCCTGCACCTTCATAACCAATTTCTTCAAGCTTTAAAGAGAAAAGGGCAGAAACCGCCGCTGCAACAATACCGCGAGGTGCGATCCAACTTAACAAAGCTAACTCATTTAGCTTGAGTCCGGTACCAACGGAGGACGCCAGTACAGACAATGGCCGTGCCACAAACATAATGGCAGCAAGAACCACAATTGAGCCCCAACCAACATCCACAACCGATTGTAAGTTTAGGCGAGTGGCAAGCAAGATGAATAACCCTGAAATAAGTAAAACACTCAGGGTTTCCTTAAACTCAAGAATGTCTTCTACATCAACGTCCTTCATATTAGCCAGTACCATACCAGAGATGGTAACGGCCAGAAGGCCTGACTCGTGCGCCACGTAATTAGACGCTGCAAATACACCCAGAATAACGGTTAACACTGCGGTGTTAAGCAAATAGTGCGGTATCCAGTCTTTGCGAATAGACAGACCAAGCAGATAGCCAGAAGCGAGACCAAGTACGGAGCCAATTCCAATGGTTTTGCCAAACGCTATTAGCGTATGGGTAATGGCGGTTTCTTGCGATGCAACGATAAACTCGAAAACCAGTACGGCGAGCAGAGCGCCGATAGGGTCTATGACAATCCCTTCCCAGCGTAAGATATTGGCCAAATTCGTTTTCGGTCGCACGGTTCTGAGCATGGGCACTATAACCGTGGGGCCTGTTACGGTAACAATGGCTCCGAATAGGAAGGATAGCTGCCAAGTAAGATCAAGACTGTAGTGCGCTGCAGTGGCTGCGACAAGCCAGGTTACAACCACGCCCACAGAGCAAAGGTTTCGAACCATGTTCCCATGACCCGCGATGTCGCTGAACTTCAGCGTCAGTGACCCTTCAAAAAGAATAATGGCAACAGAGAGAGAAACGACAGGAAACAGCAAATCACCGAATAAGTCGTCCGCGTTGAGCACGCCAAAAACAGGGCCAACCACAATACCGACAATTAACAACGGTAAAATAGCAGGGAGCCTAACCTTATAGGCTAAGTATTGGCAGGTAATTGACAGCAATCCAACTGCAACGAGTGAAAGAAGCGGGTCTGACAAAGTGAGTCCTTAACGTGTTGATATTATTCCATGGTATATCAGCCTAAACATTTGTCATACAGAGACTTTAGGCCAACCTAAGTTTATAGCGATATACGCTTGGGCTAAAAGTTTAGACCAATAGACCTTATTTAGCGCACTAAAATGCATGTTAGAGAGTGGGTAGGTTTGATATTATTCGTCACTTATCGTTCTTTTCGGAGCCTTTCATTGAACACTCACTTTAAATTCGCGGCTTTATCAGCATCGCTTGTACTAGCATCGGCATGCGCAGTTCAATATCCCATCCCTTCTGCACAGTTACAAATAAAAAATATCGTTGAGTTGCCGGAAGAACTTTCAGAAACATCGGGTCTATTTTGCGAAACGGACGGCATGTACTCATTAAATGACTCAGGTAATGCTCCCATCATTTATCGTATAAATTACCAGGGTGAAATTATTGAACGAACGCGCTTACCGCTCACCAATAAAGACTGGGAAGCAATAACCGCTGACGCTTCATCGTTTTACATTGCGGATGTGGGAAACAATAAAGGCAAAAGAGAGCAGGTCGAAATACATAAAGTAAACCGCTCAAATGTGAATGACATCACCTCTATTACATTGAAATACGAGGGTAATGACGCTTCGAATAACATTCCTTATGCACATGATTTTGACTCAGAGGCGATGGTTAAGCATGGCGATGACCTGCTTCTTTTTTCTAAAAGTTGGAAAACTGGTATAACCCATATCTATAAAGTGAACGAAGACGAAGCTGAGCAAACCATTAGTACGTTTGCGTCCATTGATGGACTGCCGGGCGTGGTAACTGGGGTAGACTTCGATCAGCACCAAAATAGGTTTGTTATCACCGGCTACAAATCAGATCCATTTGGAAACTTTGCTACTTTCATGGCTCAAGTATCAAGCGACTTTGCCCTTCTTGATGTATGGCCGCTTGAGCAATATAAACAAGTTGAAGGCATATGCGTGGATAATAGCGGCACATATTGGTTCAGCGAAGAAGCTACGGAAGGGCGCAAAGCATCGTTGTCTAGCGCCAGAGTGATGCCATAACAAGTAGCGCCAAAACAGGTAACGCCGTAACGAGCAACGCTATAAAAAAGCGAGCTGATTGAAGTCTGGCAGCCAATCCCCCCAAGCTTATTCACGGTTGTGAATAAGCGCTCTTTCATTGTCAGCAGCTGTTCTTTTAAAGTTATCTTTTAGTCGATGTTAGTAAAATGGCTAATACCCAACTGCCTACTTTCCTGTCTATACTGAAATTGTGATCGAATAAGTTGTAGCCAACCACAATTTGAGAGGCAGCGAAAAATGAGACGTTTAAACCAGTCCTTTTTAGCAATGTGCTTTTGTCCATGTTTTTTATTGGCGGGTGCAGCTAATGCCTCTGTGGTCGAAAAGGCACAAGAATGGCTCAACAAATATTCAGACAGTGACGATACGTTTTCCCTAACTCTCACTAAGAATAAAATTAAGTTCAAAGGCTGCAAACAAAAGCAGTATCAACTTGCATTTAGCCAAAAACTGGCGCCAATGTTTAACGTTGAAGCCATTGTCCATTACAACAAAGGGTTGCTTGACTACGGTGTTATGTCTCAGCGTGTCAGAAGCCACGAATTTGAAGTGGTTAGCTGGTGGGATAGAGGTGATTATCGGTTGGGGTTAAGCCATAAAGTACGCCCCCGTCATGAGATGAGCATTCCGGTTGCCGATACAATTCGTCTGCCTACCAGTACATCAGCAGGCCTTTACGTAGAAATTCCATTCAAGGAAGACAAGCACCTTCTTACTGTTGGAGCTATGAGAGAATCGTGGGAAAGTGAAGGAGCATCAATGCAATTGCCATGGCGTTCCAGCCGTGACAATCAAGTAAAAGTAGAATACGCCATCACTTTCTAAATGGTGGCGCATAAGGTTGTGTTATCTCACCGCTTTGCCATTCATAAGGCATAAGTAAACTTATAGCTTAAATCTGCTCACTTCAGACGAGAGTTCTTGCGCCAGTTCATCGAGCTTGTCACTCACGCTAACCAATATCTTAGT
This sequence comes from Alteromonas sp. AO-Serp, assembly GCF_017849675.1. Taxonomy (NCBI): domain Bacteria; kingdom Pseudomonadati; phylum Pseudomonadota; class Gammaproteobacteria; order Alteromonadales; family Alteromonadaceae; genus Alteromonas; species Alteromonas sp. AO-Serp. The sequence continues at coordinate 21,093 of NZ_JAFLMX010000348.1, read as the reverse complement.
CGCATTCAGGGTTTCTTCACTTGATGCACTAATGTCATTAATGTTTCGACTGATATCTTCAACCACCGTGGCTTGCTCTTCCGTAGCCGTCGCCACTTGCGTGTTCACATCATTAATGTGAGCAATCTCTTCGGCGATATCTTGAAGCAATTTGTCTATTTCATTGGTTGCGGTTACCACATCGGTTGTGCGTGCTCGACTTGACTCCATTTGCGAAACGGCAGATTTAGAGTCTTGCTGGAACTTATCGATCTTCACCTGTATTTCATCAGTCGCTTGAGCGGCACGTTGTGCAAGTGTTCGCACCTCATCAGCAACGACTGAGAAGCCTCGGCCGTGATCGCCAGCCCGAGCTGCTTCTATAGCAGCATTTAGCGCAAGTAAATTGGTTTGCTCTGAAATACCTCGAATTGTATCGAGGATACCGCCAATGGCTGCGGTGTGTTCATCTAGTGATTGAATAACCCGAGACACATCTTGAATTTGACCCGAAAGACCGTTTATCGCGTGTACTGCACGTTGGGTAATTTCTCGACCGTGAGCGGAATTAGTTGTAGCCATATTCGCATTTTGCGCAGCATGGGTAGCTGACTGGGCTACTTCATTTACCGTACTGCCCATCTCTGTTAGCGCGGCTGCCGCCTGTAAGGTTTGATCGCGCTGGCTCTTGGTAGAGTTTTCTGTTTGATGAGACTGCTTCGCAACATCTTGTGCTGACGCCTTTAGTGCGTGACTTGTTTTCGCCACTTGCGAAATGGTGCCGTGAAGGTGATCAATAAAGTTATTGAACCCTTCCACTAATCGGGCAATTTCCTTTTGTTCTGGCATAGGAATACGAGAGCGTAAGTCGCCTTGTCCTCTGCCAAGCTGCTGGAAAACATCGGCCAGTGATTCAAGTGGCTTAGTAAGCGTGCCTGCTAGCCAAATACCAATAAGTGCGAAAGCGCCTGCTATCACCAAAGCCCAAATAATAATCTGGCGGCTGCCTGCATTTAGCGATGCGTAAAGCTCATGCTCGGGTACTTGTGCAACCACGTACCAACCGGCTTTTTCCACATAGGTACTGGCAAACAGTTGCGTGTCGCCTGCCGCGTCGCTGGTGGCCATAGCAAAGCCCTGACGATTGAGTAGTTGCCCTGATGTGCTTGAATCGCTTATGGACGCTAACTTAGCCTTTCCTAATAACTCGGTATTGGGATGAGCGATAATGGTGCCGTTTCCGTCAACAAGAAAGACAAAGCCGGTTTGCGCAATTTTCACCGCATTGATGATATCTAGCAGCTCATCGACCGATTTAGCGACACCCGACATACCTCTGCCGTTTACTTGCTGGTAATTCGCAAAAAGTCGGTAACCTTGGCCCGGTTCGTTGTATAGGCTTAGTGAAATTGGTTCGCCGCTATTTTTGTAAGCGAAAAACCACCCATCAAATTCATCATTTTGTAGCACCCGCAAGAAACCATCTTGGTTCCAATATTTGTAGGTGGTTCTGTCTACAAATGAGGCTACCGTTAAATCGTTAAAATCAACGATATTACTTAAATAGCTAAGGAGACGGCGTTCGCCAGCGCTATCTGCGCCTGCCGACGACCAGGCAAGAATGTCGGGGTTAGAAGCAATGCCGTGAGCAACGGTAAGCATTACACTTGCTTCCCCGTCCACTCGGTTACCAACTTGTTTAAGTAATGAAGGAAGCTGAAGTTCTTCCATGTTCTCTTTAACGAGATCACGGGCAATCCATTGGCTAATAGAACCTACAAGAATAGCAGCAGCGAGCACCGCCACAATAAGAGAAATAATGAGTTTTTGTTTTATACTGAAAGTCATGACTTTCGACCACGTAAGTTAATGCTGAAATTTATGATCAAGGGTGACGTGGCATTGCAGGCACAGCAACGTCTGATACTGAGTCCTAGGCGGGTCAGTACTACTCTCTGATTCTTACGCTAGTGCTATTGTTATTTTTAAAGCGCAGACAAGTTATCGACCTTTTCCCTGCAAAGTTTATACTTTTTGCTAGGGCAAAGAGATTGTGAAGCATAATTGACCAATAGGTCAATAGAAAGATGAGGCTTTACAAAAACGTCAGTTATAAAAAAGCCCTCTGGCTTACGAAGAAAACAAGAGGGCCAATGGCGTACTGAAGCTAAATATTTAATTAGCCACAGCTAGGGCCTGTTGCTCTTTGATGTAGAGCGAATAACAACAGGACCTAGGAAGGGTAAGTGCGTTAACTTACTCTTTGCTTTCCTTAGGAATAGGGAAACCACGGTCACGCATCAATGCGTCTACCTTGGCGTCACGACCACGGAACTTGCGATATGCTTCAGCTGGATCCATTGCGTTACGTACGGCGAATAGATATTTCACTAAGCGATCGCCTACTTCTTTATCGTAGAAACCACCCGGTGCTTCCATAAAGGCTTCTGCTGCGTCAGCAGTAAGAACCTCTGCCCACATGTAGCCGTAATAGGCCGCAGCATAACCTTCACCCGAGAACACGTGACCGAAGTGAGGTGAACGGTGACGCATAACGATTTCTTCTGGCATACCAAGCTTCTTAAGCTCTTCACGCTCAAAAGTATCAGGGTCAATCTTGCTAGGATCGGTAGTATGATACTTCAGATCCATAATGGCAGAAGCCATGTACTCAGTGGTTTTGAAGCCTTCATTGAAGGTTGAGGCCTTCTTAATCTTCTCAACTAGTTCTGCTGGAATTGGCTCGCCTGTTTCATGGTGAACCAGGTAGTTGTTGATTACCTCATCGGTGGTCAACCAGCGCTCTAATAACTGAGACTGGAACTCAGTGTAATCGCGTACGCCAGAATGCGAAGACGGGTATTCTACGTCAGACGCTAAGAAGTGAAGAGCATGACCAAATTCATGGAAGTAGGTTTCAGCATCATCCCACGAAATAAGTGTAGCTTCGCCATCAGCACCTTTCACGAAGTTCGAATTGTTTGAAGACAATACGGTCTTCTTGCCATCGAACGTGGTGTAAGAGCGATACGTCGTTGCCCAAGCACCAGAGCGTTTACCTTGGCGTGAGAATGGGTCAAGGTACCAAAGACCGATATGCTCACCGCTGTCTTTGTCAGTTACTTCCCATACTTTCACGTCTTCGTGGAAAACGGGTACTTTGCCTTCTTCAACAGGTGTGAAGTTGAAGTTGAACAAGCGACCTGCAACGTAAAACATCGCTTCGCGCAGCTTATCAAGCTGTAAGTACTGCTTTACTTCGTTTGAATCTAGGTCGTACTTCGCTTGGCGCACTTTTTCTGCATAGAAGCGGTAGTCCCATGGCGCAATAGTGATGTCTGCACCTTCTGCATCGGCAATGGCCTGCATGTCGGCCACTTCTTCTTCAACGCGAGCAATAGCGGCAGGCCATACTTTCATCATCAGATCCATGGCGTTTTCTGGGTTCTTCGCCATACGATCTTCTAAACGCCACTGTGCGTAATTTTCGTAACCTAACAGCTCAACGCGCTCATCTCGAAGGATTAGGATGCGCTTGATAATGTCATTGTTATCAAACTCGTCGGCATTGTCACCGCGGTTGTAGTAAGTACGCCATACTTTTTCGCGAAGCTCACGATTGGTTGAGTAGGTCAAGAACGGGTCCATAGACGAACGCGTATTGGTAATCGCATACTTACCTTCTTCGCCGCGAGACTCTGCTGCCGCTTTAGCTGCCTTTACAAACGAAGCGGGTAGGCCGTCAAGCTGGTCTTCAGTAATATAAGTAACGTAGTTTTCTTCGTCTGCTAGCACGTTGTTAGAAAACTTGGTGTGCAGAGTAGCAAGTTCTTGGTTAATTTCAGCATAGCGCTTTTTCGCTTCGCCATCTAACGTTGCACCGTTGCGCGCGAAGCTGTTGTAAGTCATCCACGTAATACGCTGTTCTTCTGGCGTGAGCGATTTCAGTTCATCAGACTCGTACACCGTTTTCACTCTTTCAAAGAGTTTTTCATTTTGCGTAATTTGAGTGAAGAAAGCTGACAGTTTTGGTGACATCTCGGCCTGAATTTCGCGGAATTCAGGGCTAGACTTGTTTGAGCTCCAAATGCCGTAATACGTGAATACGCGTCCAAGCTCTGCACCTGCGCGCTCCATTTCAACAATGACGTTTTCAAACGTTGGTGGCGCTTCGTTATTTGCGATGGCTTCGATCTCTTTAAGATTCAGTTCCATGGCTTTTTCTAGCGCAGGCTTCAAATCTTCCAAATTCATTTTATCGAAAGCAGGCATGCCACCGTACGGGCCTTTAAACTCTTGAAGCAGCACGTTATCAAACTGTGCTTGTTGAGATGTCGCTGTATTTTGTACATCTGTGCTGGTGGTCTCAGGTGCTTTTTGTTCTGAACATGCACCGAGTGCAACCACAACCGCCATAGCGGTGAGTGATGATTTAAATTTACCCATGAGTTTTCCTGTCTGTTTTTATCTATACGTTTTATGACAAAAACCATCTTAAGATAATGTAAAAATAAGTTAAATGCTCTTTAACGTAATTCCTTGCAGCACAGCGGTTTGAAGAGAAATCGCGCTGATATGTAATTCGTCGAAATTGGTCAAATTTTGATTGGCTTTATGCTGGTTGGAAATTACACTGCGCGCGTTCTGAATAGCTGTCTTCCGCAGCTCGTAAACCACTGACTTTTTTACTGTGATCATCATGTTTGAATTACTTCTTCACGCGTTTCCCGTTGCATTCGCTTTGGCTTCCTTTTGGTCGAACACTGAACGTAAATTACTGCTACTGAATTTAGGGTTATGTATTGCTATTGGCTCACTTTTGGTTTTCGAGCAAGCGTGGGGAGGAGCTGTAGTAATTACGGTGGCGGGGCTGAGTACCAGTTATCGTTTAATAAAACAAAAACTTCTGTCTCCTGTGGCAACCTACATTACATTAATCTCTATGATGGTTATTGTGCTGACGGTGAATAACCTAACCGGTAAAACATCGTTAGTTGAAGCTATGCCGGTGTTAACTTTTATGGCATACCGGTTTGGCGAACTTCACTGCAAGGAAGCGGGTTTAAGGGTATGCATGATCATTGGCTCCATCAACTTCACTGCGTACGGAATAATTACGCAAACGTGGGGATTAGCCATTACTGAAGCCCTGTTTGCAGCCTCGAACCTGTGGTATTACATGAAGCTAAGACGTGCCATACGCACCAGCCCTGTTTGAAGCGTAAAGTAGTTCATGTCAGACCGATAACAGCACTAACCTAATGACAAGAAAGTGGACGTATTGAAACCGTTGCTTGTATTGAAACCATAGCCGCTTTGTGATTTATTGCGTCTTTAAAGGGAATCAAAATTTCACAGGGAAGACGATGCAACGCAAACCCATCGACAAGGCACTATTTCTTGGTGTTCCAGTGTTTCTACTGGCTCTTTTTATTTTAAATATCACTGCAGAAGGTGAAGTTAAACTAGCGGCTACCCTAGGTAGTGTTGGGCTATGTATAGGCTTTTTCTCTTATTTAAGAAGCAGGCGCTTCGGTAATAGATATCCCATTGAAAAATTGATAGAAAAAGATGGTAATTTTGTGGTGTTTCATTTTTTACAGGGACTTGATCGCCAGCCCCTCAGGGTGAACGCCAATACTATCTATGCGCTTAATTTTTCTCACCATTACCTTGGAGTCATTTTGGAAAGCGGCAACGGTAAAGGGTTTGACTTTCACTATCCTCATAAGGAAGCCGTAATAAAAGCGAGACTTCAAGTGGTGCTAGGTGATGATGGATTTAACAACGTAAAAAAGAATGTCTAAATAAAGCGAAAAAAGTGTAAAGAGAAGCCCGAAAGTAATGTTTACTCGCGGGCTTTTTTAATTTATCACTGTAAAGACTTACGCAAACACCACGGTCTTATTTCTATGAATAATCACGCGGTCTTCTAAGTGGTAGCGCACGCCATGAGCTAATGCCGTTACTTCACAATCTTTACCCTTACGCACCATATCAGCTGCACTGTCGCTGTGACTAATACGCTTAACGCTTTGCTCAATAATAGGGCCTTCATCTAAATCTTTAGTTACGTAGTGACAGGTTGCGCCGATTAGCTTTACGCCGCGATCATAGGCTTGCTGGTAAGGCTTAGCACCTGCAAAGCTCGGCAAGAAGCTGTGGTGAATGTTTATGGCTTTACCTTGCAATTCTTGGCAAAGCGTATCAGGTAAAATCTGCATAAAGCGGGCAAGCACGGTCAAATCAATTTTGTATTCTTGAAGTAAAGTCGTGATTTGCGCAAAAGCGGCTTCTTTCCCTAACGCTTTAAAGTCTACCCAATGGAAAGGGACTTTGTACCAGTCTGCAAACTGTTTCATTTGCGGGTGGTTGCCAATAATAACCGGAATATCACAGTGTAGTTCGCCTGTGTGCCAGCGGTGAAGCAGGTCAACTAAACAGTGAGACTCAAGGCTGGCAAGCAGAGCGACGCGCTGTTTTTTGTTGGAGTCGCTCAGCTTCCAGTTCATCTGATATTCGTTAGCAAGCGGGGTGAATTCTTTAACAAAGCTTTGATGATCTAACTTTAGCGAGTCGGTGCTAATTTCATGGCGCATGAAAAAGCGGCCGGTTTGTAAGTCAGTGTGATGGCTTGCTTCAACGATGGTAGCGTTATGGTCGGCCAAAAATTGCGACACGCTGGCAACGAGCCCAATTTGGTCTGGGCAGTCTATTACTAATCTAAATGTTTGTTGCATTTGGGCAGTTTGAATAAAAAAACAGGCTTTCTTTTTACCTGTGCCGCCATGTGTTGTAAAGGCGACGCGCTACTTTAAACCAGCTTAAATTGCTATAACTCATAATCACATGAGGTCTTAAGCTCAAAAGGTGCGAGTCAAATGGACATCAGTTTACCCAAGTCAGCACGGTATTGCGTTTGCCTTTACTCGTCGGTTATCCCTCGGCGCAGCTTTTCTCTTACCGACATATTGTGTTTTAACGGCCAAGACTGGCGGATAGGGTAGACTACCCCTTGCGGTGTAGAGACAGACTCAAAAAGGTGAAATGCCGAAACGTGAACGTCTACATTGGGGCTGTAAAGGGGAAGAGGCAAGCCCGACGTAGCCTTTCTGACAAGCGTAACGTGAGGCTTATATTCTCTGCTTTCTACCTCTATTGCCGCCTTGCGGGCTGCTTTTCGCGACAATTTGGCGAGTTCACCTAGCGCCTTTGGCGCATCTGTCGGCGAAGCGAAGAGTATCTTAGGGCCGTTCCATAATCCCGTTGCATCGAGGGTTAGAGAAAAGGGTTCGCTCACAAGCTGATCGAGTTCATACACCAACGCTTCGTGCTGCCGGTGATTTATCTCACCTAAAAAGCTAAGCGTTATGTGGAAGTTCGCCGCCGGCACTGCGTACGGTTGCGCGGGCCCTTGGCTATTGGTGTGATCGTAGCGCGCATTGGTAGACTTTCGAGAACGGGTAGACTCGCTTTTTACCCATTGCCGGGGCATAACTTCAGGCAATGCCTGTTGGCGCCAGCTATCTAGAGCAAGTTTTTCTGTGGCGCTAAGATCTAAACCAATAAAGCTTCGCATAGCTTTCCTCCTTCCAATTTGCCCTTTAGCTTGTACATCACGTTAATGTCCATACAAACCTAAGTTTACCATGGCGCTACCTGCGATTTCCAAAACAAGACGCAAGTATTGAGCTATTTGCCAAATTTAAAAAAATAGCAGTGAGGTTCGGGTGCATTGCTCAAATCAGGTACACTATACCCATCAACTTATAACACCTTTATGCCCTTTATGTTACAGCCGTTTTCTCACTTACCCGCTTATGAACTCGTTACGCCGCTTGAAGAAGCTGTAGCCGCTAGCAACATCATCATAGGGGCTCCTCCGGGCGCGGGAAAGTCCACCGTACTTCCTTTGTCACTGCTGAAATCATCGCTTAAAGGAAAAATATTACTTATGCAGCCACGGCGCGTGGTGGTGAGAAACCTTGCGGACTATTTAGCTAGGCAATTAAATGAAAATGTGGGCGAAACGGTTGGCTATCGCATTAAGGGGGAGTCGAAAACATCGTCTGCCACTCGGCTTGAGATCATAACCGAAGGGGTCCTGACTCGCATGATTCAGCAAGACCCTGAGCTTGCTGGGGTAGCTGCTATTGTCTTCGATGAATTTCATGAACGCAGTATTCACAGTGACTTCGGTTTGGCACTAGCGCTTGAAGTACAGTCGGGGCTTCGCGATGACTTACGATTAGTTGTAATGTCGGCTACCTTGGATGTAGCACCCCTTCAAATGTTGCTCAATGCGCATAGCGTACTGCCAGTAGTGAACTTGAATACGCAAGGGCGCATGTTTCCCGTTGACATTCGCTACACACAAGATGTGCAGGCGCATGAGTTAGTACCCAAAACCTGCAATATCATAAAGCAGGCAGTAGGCGAACACGGCGGTGATATTTTGGTTTTCCTACCTGGGCGAGGAAGCATTAATGCCGTTGCTAAGGATATAAAAGGCGTTGCTGAGAGTGCGGGCATAGCCGTTCACATGCTCTATGGAGCGTTAAGTAAATCTGTGCAACAAGCCGCTATTACGCCAGACCCGCAAGGCAGACGAAAAATCATATTATCTACCAATATTGCTGAAACGAGTCTTACCATTGAAGGCGTGACGGTGGTTATTGATAGCCTATGGGAAAACAGTGCTCAGTATCATCCGTCCAGTGACATAACTGCGCTTACCCAGCAGCGCATTTCGCAAGCATCCGCCATTCAAAGAGCGGGGCGCGCGGGGCGTGTAATGGCCGGAACCTGCTATCGTTTGTGTAGCAAAAGCAGCTTCGAGCGTTTGGCCAAACACAATGCGGCGCAAATTGAAAAGGAAGACTTAAGTAGCTTTTTGCTTGATACCTTAGCCTGGGGCAGTAGCCCAGATACCTTGGCATTGTTGACGAAGCCTACACAAGCGCAGCAACAGGTTGCACAACAAAAGCTTCAGCGGGTTAATGCTATCTCACAATCCAGCATTACTCCCTATGGAAGAGCGCTGGCCCAGTTACCCTGTCAGCCCCATTTAGCCCACTTATTGCTGACCGTTAAACAAGGGATTGATGGACTTAGTGCTGATGACAACGAAGCGCTTCGCCACGCTGCTCCCTTTGTTGTGGCTCTTAGCGAGAGTAATATCAGTGTAGGTGGCGCAACAAATGTCATGGATGCGCTGCTCCACGCCAATAGCAACACGCGCAGTCAGCTTACACAGCAAGCTACCCGTTATGCGCGCTACGTGCAAAATAATGAAGGAAAAGCACAACGCTTTAAGCCTGATATTAACGAACTAGACGAGCAAGCCCTTGGGCTTTGTATCGCTATCGCATTTCCTTTGCAGGTGGGCTATAGGCGCAGTGCGTCAGATAAATCGGCAGAGAGCTCGAATACAACAAATGGTAAGCCTAAGACCGGTATAGTCGAATACAAACTGGCAAGTGGCAAAGGTGCAGAGCTCACTGCTGCTGGTAGTGCGTCCATTTTTAATGAGAGCGAAAATGGCGATGGACCATGGCTGGCAGTGCTCGACGGGCAGCTGATAAAAAGCACGGTGGCAATACGCTTGGCACAGTCAGTGCCTGAAAGCTGGTTGCGTTTAGCCTTTCCTGACGCGTTCAAAGAAAAGCGCAGCGTTATTCTTAACAGCGATACTGGGGTAATGGAAGCCAGAGTAAGTACGGGCTTTTATGAGATAACGTTAAATAGCACACCGGTTTCTGGACAGGAAAAAAGTCGTGAAAAAGCATTCTGGGATGATGCGTTATGCAACGCATGGTTCGCCTATCTTGATGCACTTCCTCTATCAAGCTGGCCGCTTTCTGACGCAGACTGGCAATGGTGGCGAAGAGTGGCAATGGCTGGGAAGCTCAATTTGCCACAAGACAAAGCCTTCGATGAACCCGATCCGTGGCCGTTGTCATTGAACGCTCTCGTGCACCAGGCCAAAGACAGTTTAGCGCCCGTCTTAAAAAACTGTAAAAACATCAAAAACCTTAAGCAGTTACCGTGGAAAACAGCCTTGAATAATGGTCTTTCTTGGCCTCAGCAAGATGCCTTAGCCACACTCTTGCCAATTCACGTGACTATTCCAACGGGCAGAGAGGCTAGCCTGGATTATCGCGATAATGGAGATGTGGTGCTGTCGGTCAAAATGCCAGAGTTATATTCTCAAGGCACGCCATTAACGATAGCGGGTGGGCGAATTACCGTTGTATGTGAGCTGCTGTCGCCAGCAGGTAGGCCATTACAAACCACCAGTGATTTAGCCGCCTTTTGGCATGGCAGTTATAAGGAAATACAAAAAGAAATGAAGGGGCGCTATCCAAAGCACTTTTGGCCAGATGACCCCGCAAATGCATCGCCGACCAGCAAAACAAAAAAGCATATGTAGCGCGCTGATACGGCTACACAAACCATCGTTTTCAGGTGATTTTTGTTTATTTTAAACAAGAGTAGTATCTATACGCCATTTTCCTATATGCCAGTTTCGTACACAGTATGTTTTTTACGACAGTGGTCGTGCGCTGAAACTTGCGCTAAGTTGGAGTATGAAACCTCACTCTTATTTACGGGTTAAACTACGCAATGAAACTATCTTGTATTGCCACTGCTGCTTTTTTATTTACTACTTCAATTAACGTACAAGCTCACGATTTTTGGCTAGAGCCCACAGCATATCGTCCTCAAGAGCCGAGTTCGCTGGCATTGCAGTTTAAAGTGGGTCATAAGGAAGATACCTCTCATTGGAACCTTGCATGGGATAGAATAGTCGCGTTGCGCACCTACTCTTTTGACGGTGTGACTGATATGGCTGCCAGTGTTGTACCTAAAACCTCAATGCTGCCGGGCATGGCAAAAACAACCAAGCTCCCATCCGGTACCCACGTCATAGGGTTTGAAAGCTATCACGCCACAAGCACATTAGAAGCGAAGAAGTTTAATCAGTATGCAAGAGAAGAAGGCTTAACTGAGGTGCTGGCGCACCGCGAGGCGAGGGGACAAAACGATATCGCCGGCAAAGAGCTGTACTCTAGAAAGGCGAAAACCATTGTGCAAGTTGGTGACGCGGTAACGAACAACGTATTAAAACCCATTGGCCACACATTGGAAATAGTGCCTCTTGAACATCCTTACAAGCTTGCAGGAAACACGCTATCTGTTCAGGTATTATTTAAAGGTAAGCCTTTAAGTAACGCGCTTATTGATGCGTATTCCTTGGTTGATCACAGCGCTAAAGAGCAAGCGGTTAAAACGGATAGTGAGGGCAAGGCGACATTTAAATTTGACGTCGAAGGACCTGTAATTCTGAATACAGTTTGGGGAGTCCCACTTGCAAATAGCGCGGCCGCAGATTTCGAAACCTATTTTTCAAGCCTAACGTTTGAGTACTTTCAGTCACCAACAAAGTGAGTGGTTTACACCTTGTAGGCCACTGAAAATACCAAACAGTGAATGCGCGCCAGAAATGGCGCAGCATATTTCAAGTTTAAGAAGTCGTCGTTGCAAGGTCTATATTAAGTGCAGCCATCACTTCAAGTCCCGGAAACCCATCAGCAATCATGTTGTTACTAATTTGGTAATTGCGAATGCCTTCGCGGGTGGCGGGGCCAATAATGCCGTCAGGCTTACCCACATCAAAGCCCAAATCATTCAGCTTGCTTTGAAGGGCAATAATATCTTTGCGATTGTACGCAGGTAGATCAGGTAACGTGGCTTTAATGCCAGACGCGCCAGCGATGCGGTCGGCCAATACACCTACGGCAATGGCATAAAACTCTGAGTTGTTCCAGCGCATAATAACGCGGAAGTTTTTGTAGGCGATAAAGGCGGGTCCGTTGTGACCAGCTGGCACAATAACATAGGCTGTAGTATCGCCTTCGCCCAATTCAGAACCATCAGCTTTTTTCACGCCTTGGGCGTGCCATTCACTGAGAGATTTTCTATTTTTATAGCCTGACTCTTGATAGTCAAAGTTCTCAGGCAGTTGCACTTCACGACCCCAGCGGAAGCTGCGCTCCCAACCCAAGTTGGCAAGAAAGTTTGCCGCAGAAGACAACGCATCTTCTTCACTTGCCCACAAATTTATTTGTCCGTCGCCATCGCCATCAATAGCGTAGTGGGTATAGGCCGAAGGCATAAATTGGGTGTGCCCCATTGCACCGGCCCACGAGCCAATCATGTCTTCTTTTTGCAGCTTCTCTCGCTCCATTAATTTCACAGCAACAAGAAACTCTTGGGTGAAGTAGGTGCTTCGTCGCTTATCACACGCTAAAGTGGCAAGCGAATCGAGTACCGGCATTTTGCCTTTGTAAGAGCCAAAGTTTGTTTCTAGCCCCCAAAAAGCAAGCAGATAATGAGGAGGCACGCCGTATTTTTCACTTAGCTTATGCAAAAGTTTGTCGTGCTTTGCATACATCTCTTTACCTTTTTCGGTACGCCAGTCGGTAACGCGCTTGCTGAAGTACCCTGGAAAGGTTTGTACAAATTCTGGTTGGCTTCGGTCTAGCTCAATCACACGGTCTTGGTGAACAAGACGAGGAAACACATCATCGATAGTCTGCTGGCTAACCCCTTCCTGCTTGGCTTTACCAGCAAGCGCTGCGGTGCAGCTAGCGAATTGTTCATTGGCTAGCGCTGTATTCATTGTCGCACCCGCGAGAAGCAGAGCCATAGACGTGCGAAGTGACGGTCGAAAAAATGAGGCGTAAGACTTGGCCCCTTTAGGCGAACGAGTAGAGAAAAAAGAAGACTTAAATGAAGCTAAGCGCATAGTACGGTTCCTGTGTTACTTGCCAGCATGCTATCGCATTGTGACCGTGAAACGCGAGTAAAATTCATTTTAGTCCTTCAACATACTAGCGCCATGGGACGTTTCAGAAGTATACAAATTCGCAGTGTGCATATTTGGAAACAGTTGTTGAGAGGCGGCCCGAATGGTAATGTTGATACTATTAAAACTAACGTTATAAAGGCGTTCGTTAAATTTATATCGCAATATGTGCGATGTCATCCTCAATGATCTTCATGGCGTTTTCACGTGGCAAAAAGACAGACAAAAGACAATCCATCTTCAAAAAGTAAAGCATCAAGCAATGGCAAAGGCTCGGCCAAGCGCTCGTGGTTTTTCAAACTGTTTTGGCGAGTCACTCTTATTGGTTTGGTTGTGCTTGGGGCCTATGCCTTCTACCTTGACGCCCAAATTAAGCATGCGTTCTCTGGAAATAAATGGGAAGTTCCCGCGCAGATCTTCGCCCGTCCGTTGGAAATCAGCAAAGGTGAAGAGATAACGCCCCAAGAAGTCATTGATGAGCTCAATTTGCTGGGCTACCGCAAGGTAACCTTTGCCGACAGTAGCGGTGAATATAGCTATCAAAATAAGGTGCTGACTGTACAGCGCCGCGCGTTTCAGTTTCCAGAAGGCGCAGAGCCTCTGCGTCATTTAGTGATAACGTGGGAAGGTGCACGTATTGGGGAAATTTATGACAAGTCGCAAGGCCGCCCGTATGGTTCTGCAAAGCTAGAACCCTGGTTAGTAACGCGCATGACAAGCGGGTCTCAAGAAGACCGTATGCTGGTAACGTTAGACACCATTCCTGAAATGTTGCCAAAAGCGCTAACCCTGGTGGAAGACCGCAATTTTTATAATCACCATGGCGTTGCGCCGCTTTCAATATTGCGGGCTCTAATGGCAAATATTGCAGCCGGTAGAACGGTTCAAGGCGGCAGTACGCTAACGCAGCAGCTGGTTAAAAACATGTTTTTAACCCGTGAGCGTTCCATTGTGCGTAAGGCAAAAGAAGCCATTATGGCGGTGATCATTGATGCCCGTTACAGCAAATCAGAAATTATTGAAGCGTACTTAAACGAAGTGTTTTTGGGGCAAAATGGTGATATGGCCGTACATGGTTTTGGACTTGCTAGCTATTTCTATTTTGACCGACCAGCTAACGAGCTAAGTACGCCCGAAATAGCCACGTTGGTTGCTATTATTAAAGGCCCATCTTATTACAACCCACGCAAATATGCTGAGCGCACGAAAGAGCGTCGTGATTTAGTGTTGCGCATGCTGTTTGATGAAAATGAAATTAGTCGTCAAGACTACGAACGTTTTGTGAATATGCCGTTAGGGCTCGCCAGTGGGGCTAGCTTAGCAAGCGGTAAACACCCTGCTTTCATGGAGCAGGTTCGTCGGGAACTCAATGAAATTCTGGCTGAGCCTAGCTTAAGAGATTCGGGCGTAAAAGTGTTTACAACACTTGATATCGTAGCCCAACGACGTGCTGAAAGCGCATTGTCGGGTACGCTAGACGGTTTGCAAAAAGACAGGAAAGTGCCATTACAGGGCGCAATGGTAGTCACAGATAGTGCAAGTGGTGAAGTACGCGCTATCGTTGGCGGAAAAGACTTTGCGTTCAAAGGCTTTAACCGAGCACTAGACGCAAAACGCCCAATAGGCTCGTTGATTAAACCTGCGGTTTACTTAACCGCACTAGAAGATCCTACACAATTTAACCTGGCAACGCCGCTTAAAGACGAGCCCATTACCCTTGAAAGTCGAAATGGAAAAACGTGGTCGCCGCAAAACTACGATAAAGAATTCAGAGGCCAGGTGCCTTTACTTCAAGGGCTAGTCGAGTCTTTAAATATACCTACGGTTAATTTAGGCATGCAGATAGGGCTTGATGCGCTAGCCGATACGATAGAGCGATTAGGGGTAACCACCCCCGTAGATAAAGTACCGTCGTTGACCCTTGGTGCTTTTGAATTGACACCATTTAGTACAAACCAAATGTACCAGACCTTATCAAATGATGGGCGTTACATACCTCTTCATACGGTGACTTCTGTAGTAACAGCAGATAACGCGCTGCTTTGGAAAAAGGCGGAGTTTTTTGCTCAGCGCACCGATGAAGCAGCAACCTATTTGCTAAACTATGCCTTGTATAAAGTAACCACCGAAGGTACTGCGAAGCGCATCGGTTGGAATTTTGGGAATGTGAATATGGCTGGCAAAACGGGCACCACAGACGATTACCGCGATAGCTGGTTTAGTGGCTTCGATAGAAACAATGTGGTTACGGTTTGGGTAGGCAATGATGACAACCAACCGGTTAATTTGACCGGTGCAGGTGGGGCCTTGCCCGTCTTTATAAACTACATGAAATCTCAGTCACCCAAGTCATTATCAAGGCGTTTCCCAAAAGGCTTAGGCATTGCACATTTTGACGCCAAGACCGGCGCGGTTGTGGTTGCAGGATGTGCTGGGAGTTTAAGCGTACCGGCTATTTTGGATGTGCTTCCTCCACCTCAACAAGATTGTTCAGGCCGTCCTGTAGACAAAGACAGCGACAAGGATGATAAAAGCTGGTGGGAACGGATATTCGGATAAAAAAACTCCAGTAAGAAGATAGAAAACACAATCACTTGGCTGGGATACAGTCCGTGCTTTCTATCTCCCTCTGGAGTAAAAGGCCCAGGGAAGGCAAATCTTTTAGCGGTAGTCGGTTAGGTTCCTATTTGTTTTTATTGCGTTTTCAGTGACCTTTCTGAAGGAATAGGCGCGCTGTTGAAAACACCAGCGCACTGACTACAAACGCAATAACCGGTCCGAGTACCACCATAAATAGGGTTGCGGCGGTTAACATGTGCATTCTCCTTATGCGTCGTTATCGTCTGAGCTGATAGGCTCAATCGGCGTAATAGTGATGTCAGCAACCAATGCATTTGCTTCTTCTACTTCTGGCTCAAACGTATGGCTTGCAGTTAACACGTCATAAGTCACGCCTAGGTCCAAGTTCTGCTTAACGTCATGCATGGCGCTTTCAACGATAAAATCTGTATGCGAAACAATGTTGTTCTGAGTGTCGTCAGCGAACGCTGATGCGCCCAATACGCTAGTTGCTAAAGTAAGTGCAGTGAAAGTTTTGCGACCGATAAACATAGTAATCTCCAAAAATTAAGTTAGACACTGCACTTGAACATACTGCGTGGCAGCTATCATGTTGCTAAAGGTTTCGATAATAAGTCGTTATCAATTAACAATTAGTTTATAGCGAGGGATGTGCCAACTCGTAAAAATAAGGTAAGTATATGAATTTAGTGAATTTTAACTTTTGATAAAAAATGAAGGTGGAATTGGGGGATTAAAGAAATACTAAAATTTAGCGAATTTAATGTAGAGGTGGTCAAAATGACTAACGCAAATTTTTTAACACTTGCGCAGCGACACTGGTGACCATGAGAAAGGTCAGAAATAGGGGCGCTAGTCTATAAAGAAGAGCAGCGCCGCCAATGTATAAAAGAGTGAATAGGTCTAGGACGCTTTACTTCTAAATTGTGAAACCATTGTCACTACTAGCGCAATGATCACACCAGCAGCAATACCAACAACACCATCAGCAAGTATAGACATAACCAGCGATGCGTCTGGGATAAGTGCGGTAAACCAGTCGGTAATAACGTGCAAAAAGCCAATGCTGTGTGTGAGGATGCCACCACCGACTAAAAACATAGCAACAGTGCCTAAAACCGCAAGGGTTTTCATTAATGCGGGGGCGGCAACTAATAACGCTCTGCCAATAAATCGTTGAAGGGTGTTCATTGAACCTGTTAACGACTTGCGAAGCATGTAAAGCCCAACATCGTCCATTTTAACTAGTGCCGCTACCAGCCCATAAACGCCAAGGGTAATCGCTAAGCTTAGTGCTACTAGTACACCAATTTGCGTAGTAAGTGTTGCATCGGTCACAGTACCTAATGCAATAACAATGATTTCAGCAGACAGTATGAAGTCGGTGCGTATAGCGCCTTTAATTTTATCTTTCTCAAACGCTACCATATCCACATCTTCGTGGGTAAGCGCTTCTATTCTGGCTTCTCGTGTTTTTTCTTCATCTTCGTGGGGAAGATATTTGTGCAGCAGTTTTTCTGCACCTTCAAAACATAAATATAACCCGCCCAGTACCAAAAGGACGGTTATAAGAGAGGGCACAAAAGCACTGATGGCTAATGCCGCAGGAACCAATATTGCTTTATTAATAAGTGAGCCTTTTGCTACTGCCCATACAACAGGTAGCTCTCGGTCTGCTTTAACGCCTTGGACCTGGTCGGCGTTTACCGCTAAATCGTCGCCCAAGACGCCCGCTGTTTTTTGCGCCGCGACTTTCGACATGGTTGCGATGTCGTCCATTAACGTTGCTATATCATCAAGTAGGGCAAGTAAGTTAGCTGCGGCCACGTCGAATATCCTTTGTTATGTATTACAGTTAGAGTAATCCCCAGTAAATAGCAGCTTAGCGTACTTAAAACATGGGTAATATACAATCAGGAATAATGCCGATAAATCACAGTTCTTTTTAGGCAGTTTTCAGGGCTATCTCCAACAGAAAAGGCGAAATCAGAGGAAGTGTGAGTTGAGAAGAACACGCTCGTGCTCTTCTCATGTTGAAGTTAATTACCCCAAATGTTGTTTACCAGTTCTGGATGATCAACGAAAGGGTTTCGATTGTTCTGGAAATTGAAGGCAGCGTCATTCCTATCGATTTCTTTTTGGCTTACAGGGTCTTGAGAATGCCAGCTTAAAAGCAGAGTTAAGAACCAGCTTTCAAATACTTGATCACTCGTACCATTCAACACTGCGTCGCCATAGGTGCTATTCGTTTCCCAATTTGCAATGACGTTTTCATAACGTGTCGCCATGTAGAAATACGCTCTAGCGAAGTCACCTTTGAACTCGTCGATGGGCTCAAAAACTGTGCCTGTATAACCAGAAGCAGAAGAGCCAGCGCCCAGTTTGGAACCATTCGATGACGTATAAGCAGCACTTGCGACATCACCGTACGGATAGCTACTTCGGCGACCGTTAACGTAGCCGTCGGTTGCAAAAACGTGATGAACATCAGTATTCATTGGCGAGACTGCACCGCCAAACCAGCTGCGCGGGAAGGCGTGTTCGCGGTTATAGCAACTGCCTTCTCCACTATAGCTGCCACACTGGTCAGAACCAGCCGTGTAGCTGTAAGCGTCACTACCATTTGGGTTTTCTGAATACATGTCCAAAATGGAGCCGTCATTTTCATAGTAGCTGTCGCTTGTGTATGAAATATAGAATGTCCAAAGGTCGCCATAGCTTTGTGTATTATGATTTTTGATAATGTTGTAAAGCTCGGTTTTTAACGCATAGCCTGACAGACCGTTGGCACTTGCATAGTAACCAGTGAGTTCTGATGAACCACCACCACTGCCGCCGCCACTCGTTGTACCAACGCTAAAGCTGGTGCTTTCACTCGCGCCGAAAGAGCCGCCATTAGCAACAGACACGCCCTCTATTAGCAAGTTATAGCTGCCAGAGCCATAGGAGCAGCAAATTCCATCGCCATAGGCATCACTAATGGTAAAAGTATATTCTCCATCAGTAAGGCAAACCGCTTCAGTATAACTTTGGTTGCTAGCGTAGCTGCTGCCAGAGGCTTCAACTTGGTTGTTTGCGTTAGTTATTTGCCAACTGGTTTCGCTGCCGTAATTGTCGGTAGTTAAGTTCAAAACGCCTGAATGGCTAGCACACGTGCTCCCACCGCCGTTATTTCCACCTGACCCAAGCGTAGTCGGCTCGAATGCGTCTACATAGACGGTTTCTGACCCATCAAAGCCAGTCTGATCATAAAAGCGTAACCCCACCTCAATCTCTTTTGACGCTGTAGCGGAATAAGAGAAAGTAAGCTGTTGCCAGTTTCCGGTTAAGCTGTTGTCAGAATAACCTTGATAACCGTCTACATATAGGCGTGCTTTTACAGCACCTTCAGTGTGATATAGCCTCACTGAAAATTCATAATTTTGACCGGCGGTTACATTGATTGTCTGACGGAAGTCAGTTGAACCTTGCGTTGTCGTATTGACGGTAACTGCAGCAGACTTGCTTCCCGAGAATGAGTAGACCGAGTTTTCAGCTACACTAATGCCGGAGTCGATAGTTGACCATGAATTAGGTGCGCCAGACGTCCATGTTTCAAAGTCTCCATTGGAGACCTGACCCATGGCGATAGCGGGTAACAACGCACCTGCCAAGCCGACTATTTGACGTAAGTTTATATTCATTTATTTTCCGTTATTGTCTTTATTTTAAATGTATATTTATTCCTTAAACGTAGTGTTCGACGCCTTCCTAGGCGTATCAAATATTGCACGTATTTGTGACAAAATGAATAAAAGTGCTTAATCTAACGGCAGAGAGTACTGAGTTAACGGCAAGGAAATAGATGCAAATAAACGGTGAGTTAGGCAAAAGAACAGTACTACCTATTATGGACTGTTGGGAGCAATAAAATGACTGACAGCCCAATTCCATCGCTATCCGTACGCTCATATACGAAGCAAACGTGCCGCCATAAACACAACTACTTTCAGTTAGTGCTGCCCATCAACGGACATATCTTGATAGAAATCGATAATTTTAGCGGGCGAGTAGGCGTAGGCGAAGGCGTATGCATAGCGCCGAATGAGGTCCATTATTTTAGTGCTAACGAACTGTCAAAATTTATTGTGGCGGACTTGGAGTATGTGCCAGTTAATTTAAATGACAGGTTGCACCCGATATTTCAGGTAACGTCAGCATTACAGGCGTTTTTATCGTTTGTAGAGATTCAAATTAGCCAGTTTGCTGACCAAGGCCATGAAGAAATACTGGCGCTATTTTTAACCTTGCTAGAAACATCCTTGAAAGGATGCAGCATGGATAAGCGAATGACTCCTGTATTAAGCCATATTCATCGCGACCTTGCCCGAGGCTTTACACAGGTGGAGTTAGCACGGATAGCCTGCATGGGAACAACGCAATTCAAAACACGCTTTAAAGAAGCCACCGGGCATAGTTTACGAGATTACCTTGTAAAAGTGAGGATGGAAAAGGCCAAAGCACTACTTAGAAATACCGATACACCAATGTTGGGTATAGCTCAGCTAACAGGGTATGAAGATGTTGCAGCATTCAGTCGCCGGTTCAAAGCGTATTTCGGGCGACCCCCTAAGTTTTTCAAAAGAAAGTGACTGTGATAAGGGCTTACCTCACATGACGGTAAATCGTTGATAGAGAGGGCTAGTTAATCTCTTCGTCTTTAGGAAGTTTATTGACTCTGGCTTCTATAAAACGTTTGTGGTCGTCCATTTTGGTGCATTCTAAGGTTCCACCAGCAATTCCACTCAATATCGCCAAAGTTTTATTGGTCGTACTGCTACAGTTTACGCGTTTTGAAGGGCGTCGATTTTCATTAGCTTGTATTTGCTGTGTGCTTGGTCCACTTAGCACTGGACTATTTTTCCGTGCCTGGAATTCCCTCGTTGCCTGCTCAGCATCTTCGGCTATTTTGTCGTTATGATACTTTTCGAAATATAGCGCTGCACCGTCTTTAGCCGATAAGTTTAGTGAGCCAGCACGCCTATTTGCATCTTTTGAAAAAGTGGGTGATGGCGGCGTATTAGTTGGCTTACTTTCAACGAGTACCTGCTGTGTATCCGGCTCAGCATTTTTTTGCTGCTTGGTCGTAGGGCTTTCCACAATTTTATTCTTACTATCAAGCGCTTCAGTGGCTTTGGTTGCCTCAGTCTTCAACTCAATTTCTTGCCTTTCTGGTGAAACATCGATTGATTTCATTTCTTGAGGTTTAGCTTGGACTGGAGGGCGCAAAATGGGTGGGTAATACAGTCTGGCGCTTATCTCAGGCGTTCGTTCCAAATCATTTACGCGTGCTTTTTGGCTGTTGATACTCAACTGAGAAAGTATGATCACCACGATGACCCCAAAAACGTGTAAAAAACCAGAGACCAATAAGGAGCGCCACGCCGTTTTATTTGCAGCGGCGCGGTGTTCAATACTGCGCTCGGGCGCAAAGAAAGAAGGGGTGATAGTCGTCATAGTAAACAACAGACCATGCGCTGTATTGAATAGTTCCATCCTAATTTCATCGCACTTTTTAGTCTTCTTAACTTACTCAAACCCTGCACCGCTTCATAATTGGGCAAATTTTTATCGGTGCACCATTTGTGTGCATTATTTTTGTGCGTTCATGAAGCGTTTGCTTG
>NZ_JAFLMX010000024.1:0-7659 GCF_017849675.1 Alteromonas sp. AO-Serp | reverse complement strand
TAAGCTCTTAGATTGAATAAACGGGCTTTCAGAAAAGCGTTCGGGTGGGCGTCGAAGAAATAGCCTAGCTCGGTGAATGTGGTTTCTACAGACTCATCATTGTTTTGAATTCGCTGCTTCAGTTCGTCTAGCGTAGTGACTGATGATGTGGTGTTAAGTGGTTCTTTTAAAAACGCAAAAGTAGGAAGCGCCATCGTAAAACAAACGATAGCGAAGATGCATTTCAAACGGCGCTTCACTTTCTACTTCAGCTAGCTTAAAAAGATAACGACTAGTAGCTAATTACGCGGGTAGCCTTGCTTGTATCATCAAAGCGTTTGGCTACTTCGTCCCAGTCTTGGTCTTTAATTAGCTGAAGATCTTCACCAGATAAACCGTACTTTTCTGCAGTGCCCACAGGGTCCTTTTTATACGCATCCATTAGTTTGCTGTTGCTGTCTAGCTCAACCAAGAAATCTACAATTGTTTTCTTTGCCATGTCGTTTTTTCCTTTTAGTTTACTTTTGGAGATCTAAAGTTAATGACTTGCTGCTCAGTTAAACCTAGCTTTGCCAAACGATCCTGACGGTATGCTGGCATGCCAAGTGAGGGTACAACTAGGGTCGAAATTAGTGTTGGCTTGGCGAACTGTAATTCGCGAAGCAACACTTTTTGTATTTTGGGCTCGCAAAGGGGCAGTGTTGCTGCCTCGTAAATAATCAGCTCGTGATCTTCTGGGTAGTGCTCGGCCAGAATGTCAGCCAGCAAGGCAAGCCCAGATTCACTGTGATTAGCATCTAACACGCTTAGCGTTGCTTCTCCGGCTAAACCTATTTGCCAGATGATTTGCGTCATGTGAGGGTCAATGCGGTAATCGCGAAACAAAAATTGAGTGGCTTCATAAGACTGACAGCCAAAGCGAGAGGGATCTATTCCCAAATCCGCAATTAAGCAGTCTTCTGCAGACACGCCGGGGAGCATTTGTGCATCTAGGCCAAGTTCCCGCACTCTGCGAATAGCTTCATGAGAAGGCGTCACAAATACGCCTGGGTGACCATAAAAAGCCACGCACACTTTTTTACCTTCAACAACTGACTGCACGATGCGGTCGGCCATTTGGTCATAGGTGACAGCGCGAGATTTCCCTTCTTGATAAAGGTCGTCTAAAGACACACTGTTCGGGTTAATATTGGTGACCACGTGTTCACCAATTTTGTTCATGATCCCCATGTACACAATGTCAGCATTTTCGATGTGGCTTTTGGTCGCTATCGTCATTTGACCCGCAACACTGATTCCAGTGCCAACTACAACTAGCGATCCCTTAGGAGTATGTTCTTGTCCCTGAATTAGCGTCATATTTTCCTTTACCACTTGCTAATTGTGATTCACTCAACACTATAAATTAGATTTAGGGTATTTGCTACGTTCACTGATTTATAGCATTTACCATTGCTTTCACATCAGCGTATCGGCAGTTTTCACAAGAACCAAAGCCCTTTACTTGTCTCACTTTAAATCGAGTGAACAAAGGCATGGTCATGCCAGTTAGAAAACGACAGCAAATAGATGATGTGATTGGGCCATCAAATTTTCCGCTCAAATGGGCTCTTAGTGCTGCTATGGCCTCTGATATTTGGTCTGGGTTCGGTGTGGGAATTGGGTTTGAATAGCTGAGCTTAGCCACATTTCCCTGACATACACTGCAGTGCCCGCATTCATTGGGCGCTTGGGAATCGTCAAAATGCGCCGATAAGTTATAGCTTAAGCAAGTATTGAGTTCGAAGAAGCCTACCAGCGCGGCGATACGTTCTATTTCTTTGCGCTCGTTTTCAGCGAAATAGTGAGCCAGATTATTAACTAAGTCGGCATTTTGCAGTTTTTCGTAGTCCACGCGGTATACGTCAGTTATTAAGCGCGAGGCAAGCTCAATATGATTGTGTTCATGTAAATACTCTAGTGCGGCCACCACCCTGGCACGCTCTGCGCCGTAATGCTGATAAATACTGTCGAAATCTACAATGCCCCACACCTTTTTCATATTTGAATGAGTGAATACGGCGTCTAGAAAGCGAGCCCGTTCTTCTGAGAAAAGGCCGAGTATGGTGGTTTTCTCTGAAATAAAGCGAAATTTATATTCAGCAAAATAGGCATACAAAGGGCGAATAACGTTGGCGAGTTCAAGCTGTACCAGCAGGGTTTTAAGCGGAAGCTGTCGTATGTTGCTGGCACTCGATAAGCTATTAATTTGCGTTTCCCACTGGTAAACATTGTTTTCGCCGTTGGTAGGTGAATCATTGTGCGCCGCCGAATTTATGTGAGCGGGGGCCTGTGCGCTGATATCATCAATTACGCGTTGAATGGCGCTTTTATCTGGTGTATCGCCATAAACGAAGTTCTCTATGGTGACTAGCCCGTCAAGATTTGCTAATACCGTGCAGTTTGCCGCTTTACCGTCTCGTCCACCCCGGCCAATTTCTTGGCTGTAGTTTTCAATAGACTTTGGTAAGTCGTAATGAACAACAAAGCGAATATCCGACTTATCAATGCCCATGCCAAATGCAATGGTAGCCACAACAACTTGAAGCTGATTGTGCATAAAATCTTGCTGGATACCTTGTCTTGTATCACTGTCGAGACCAGCGTGGTAAGCCTTTGCAGCAAACCCTTGTTGCTGTAAGAGCCTTGCTACTTCTTCAGCGCTATTTTGAAGCGTGACATAAACAATACCCGCGCCTTGCTGTTTTTTAATTTCTTCAAGTAAGGCTTGGTTTTTATATGGTTCATGTACAGGGCGAACATGCAAATTCAAGTTAGGTCGATAAAACCCTGTTTGAATAATATTAGCTGGCGCAATATCAAAGCGCGCTGCCATATCTTCTTTTACTTTTTTAGTGGCAGTAGCTGTGAGCAGAAGTACTAACGGAATATTAAGCTCTTTCTGATACGCGGGGAGTTTTAAGTAGTCAGGGCGAAAGTTGTGGCCCCATTCAGAGATACAGTGTGCTTCATCGACAACTAGCATACTTACTTGAACAGACTCAATGAACTGCCTAAAGCGTTCGTTCTTAAAGCGCTCCACCGACACCATCAGAATTTTACACTGGCCTGACCGCACGTCGTTCATCACTTGCTTGTTCTGCTCGGGCGTTAGCGTAGAGTCGATACTGGCCGCTGCAATGCCTTTGCTATGAAGAAACTCCAGCTGGTCTTTCATCAGCGCTAACAGTGGCGACACAACCAAGGTCAAGTGTGGCAATTGCGTAGCAACAAACTGATAGCACAATGACTTGCCCGAGCCAGTGGGAAAAATCGCTAGCGTTGAATTTCCACCAAGCAGTGATTCCACTGCCTCCTTCTGTCCCTCGCGAAACGCCGAAAAACCAAACAGCTGCTGCAAAATATTGGGGTCAGAGTACATTAATAAGCTTCCAAGTCGCGATATAAAAAATGGGGTCAGAGTACATTAACTTATTTCCAAACAGTTTGTGGTTAAGTGTTCGCAGGTTTGAGCTAGTTGAGCCAACGCGATGTTTTTAAAAATAAAGGGGTCAGAGTACATTAAGCTATTTCCGAGCAACCAGCGGTTAACTGCTCACTGATTTGCGGTGGCCTACCCAACGCTTCGTGTTTTAAGCGATGCCCAGTCAGGCTTTCAATTTGCTGTTTAAATGTATCGCTTCCCAGCACTAGTCCTCTTCGAGTACCGCTTTGAATTTTATCAATGTCAGTTTGAGGCAGTTCATCATCGAACAGAGCGCGGTAAGCGGCAAGACGTTGGTTTTCTGAAGCTCCTAAATTTAGGTATACAGGATGAGGACTGTGCAGTGACGAAGACGTGCCTAACGCATTTATTCTGTAGCTTGACCATTTATATTCAACCGGCTTTTCGACCATGTTCGCTCTTACAGGGTTTAGCTCGATATATCTATAAACCGTGAGAAGATATTCGTCGTTAGAGACCAGACTGGAATGAAACCTTCCTTCCCACAACGTTCCAGAGCGCTCATATTTGTGGTTAAAGTACCTCACATACATGCGGCCAAGCGCTTGCATCATTTTGCTTACGCCAAGGTTATCAAGCTTAGGAGTGCAAAGTAAATGAACATGATTGGTCATCAATACCCAAGCATGTATGCCTACATCAAATTTTGCAGAGAACTTTTTAAGCCAGCTAATATAGGCGATGTAGTCGTTTTCACACTTAAAGCATATTGAGCGATTGTTACCTCTTTGGATGACGTGTTGAGGATAGCCTGCGGGAGCCAAACGAGGTTTCCTTGCCATAATTTCACCAAATTCCTTTCTATATTCTCTCTAATAAAATGAGTGAATTGAGTAAAGGCTACAACCCTGTACCTACCAAAACTGGTCTAATGGACAAGCTGAAAGAATGAAATGAATGGCTTGTTTGGCTCTCCTAAATTAGAAAATGTACTCTGACCCCATTATTCATATCCCCAGGGGGCGCTTGGCGTTGCTATGGGGGTTTCGAGATCAAAATCTACCTGTACTTCGCGGGCAGGGCGAATTAGTCGATAGCTAAAGCGGCTAGGGTAGATCATCATTTGCCAGACGTTATCTGTTGATGCTGCAATTCCCGATTCTATAAATAACGCTTTTGAATATACATCTGCAGGAAACGACTGCACCTGGGGGAACCCTTCATCTACGGTGTGGCCGCCATACATGGTTGAAGAATGAAAGCTGCCATCTTCATTTCTATGATCGTGCTTCAGCATAAGACCCGCGCCGGTTTTCGTTAGAATCCAAGTGCGGGATGCATCTTCACCCACGTGAAATGGAGTTTGAATTTCAGAGTCTGTACACTTTCGTACGTGCATAACAAGCTTCGCATTACCGAACGTATTACCCACATTGTCTTTGCTAACTTTGCCCTGAAATGCTTTACCGCAGTGGGCCTTTATCGCATTAAAAAATGCATCGTGAGTAGGAATCGAGACCAACGGTGCCTCTTTTGCAAGCGCAGCATTGCTTATTACAGCAAGCCCAAGTAAGACATACGCACAATACTTTTTCATTTCTTAATTCATCATAGCAAGTTGATACAGGCTTAGCAGTGTAACCCATCTAAGTAATGGGGTCAGAGTACTTTATTGATAAAGCTCATGGCGTGATGTGTGTTCAGGAGAGTGGCGGTATCACTTGGTGAAGCCGTTGGGTTGCTAAGCAGAAACACTCGGAAAAAATGTACTCTGACCCCATTTTTCAGCGTGCGAGAAGTGTACTCTGACCCCATTTTTTGGAGTGTATAAGTGGTCGAAACGCATATGTATTCGCAATATAAATATTGCTGATAGTTGCGGCGTGTTAGCTTAGCACTACATTCAGCGTTTAATTTTCAGGGCGAAATAATCACATGAATAAATCAAAACAACTGTTTACGCTAATTACCTCAGAAGGTGAACTTCAGGTATCGTTAAAAGAAGTTGATGTTCCAGAGCCGAAGCCGCACGAAGTGATTGTGCGTATGGAAGCATCTCCTATTAACCCTTCAGACATGTGGCCGATGTTTGGCCCGGCAAGCTTGGATAAAGCGACCTTCGACGCAGACAAAAAAGCATTGGTTGCGCCGGTGCATAAGCCTTTGTTAAATCGTATTAAGTCGCGTTTAGACCAGACTCTGCCTATCGGAAACGAAGGTGCAGGTACGGTTGTTAAGGCGGGCGACAGCCCAGAAGCACAAGCTTTAATGGGAAAAACTGTGTCTATTCTTACCGGAGCAGCGTACACTGAGTATGCCTGTGTGCCTATGCAGGCATGCTTGCCTCACCTAGATAGCACCACGCCGCAACAAGCTGCGTCTTCATTTGTTAACCCGCTTACTGCTCTTGGTATGGTTGAAACCATGCGTATGGAAGGCCACAAAGCGCTAGTGCACACTGCAGCGGCATCAAACCTTGGGCAAATGCTAAATAAAATTTGTTTAGAGGAAGGCGTAGAGCTTGTAAATATTGTTCGCAGCCAAAAGCAGGTGGATATACTTAAAGAGATCGGCGCGAAAATTGTGCTCGACTCAAGTAGCGAGAATTTTAAAGCCGAACTTTATCAAGCTATCGACAGCACGGGCGCAACACTAGCGTTTGACGCCATTGGCGGCGGTGAGCTAGTTAGCGATATCCTCACTATGATGGAAGCGTCGGGCAGTAAAGATGCAAAAGGCTTCAACACTTACGGCTCTGACAGCAATAAACAAGTGTATATCTACGGTGGCTTAGATTTCTCGCCTACTATTTTGAATCGCGCTTACGGCATGACGTGGAGCATTGGTGGTTGGCTATTAATGCGTTTCTTAGGCAAGCTTGATAAGAAGCGTGTAGGCGAGCTTTACCAAAAAGTTGCTACGGAAATTAACACTACCTTTGCGTCGTCTTACACCAAAGAACTGAGTCTTGAGGAGGCATTACAGCCTGAGAATGTAGCGCTTTATAATGCTAAAAAGACCGGTGAAAAATACCTGATTGTGCCAAACAAGGGCTAATCAGCGCAGCGTTTAAATACGGCAATTTCAGCTAAACTTTGATTAATAATAGGGTCTGTTGATCTTTGATGTACAAACTTCGGTTTAAAGTACATCAAAGGGCTACAGACCTTTTTTGTATTCATTATCATTCAGCTGCAAAGAAGCTGAAAATGCTGCGAAGTAACCAGTAAACAGTAACCGAGATAAAAGGTATTTGAGACAACATGCCTGAAGGCCCAGAGATTCGTCGCGCTGCAGATAAAGTTGAAGCGGTGATAAAAGATATTCCCCTAGAAAAAGTAGAGTTTGGATTAGCTCAACTTAAACCCTACGCTAAGCAGTTAGAAGGCGAAAAAGTGCTGCGCATGGAAACTCGCGGCAAGGCGTTAATTACCCATTTTAGCAATGGGCTCTCTATGTATTCACATAACCAACTCTATGGCGTGTGGCATACCTGTAAACGCAATAGAATGCCGGATACTACCCGCCAGCTAAGGGTAGGGCTTCATACCGAAACACACAGTGCTATTTTATATAGTGCATCTGACATTAGCATTTGGCCAACGCAAACTATTCATGAGCACCCTTTTTTACAAAGAGTTGGACCCGATGTACTCAACAATTCGGTGACAGAAGAGTTGGTATTAGAACGTTTACGTTCAAAAGCGTTTTGCAACCGTGCACTAAGCGGTTTATATCTGGACCAACGCTTTATGGCAGGTCTGGGCAACTATCTTCGCAGCGAAATATTGTTTGCAGCAGGTGTTCACCCCTCACTTAAACCCTCTCAGTTAGATGATGAGCAGTTACGCAACTTGGCACATCACACCTTAGCAATATGCAAACGCAGCTATGAAACCGGTGGCTATACCGTGTACACAGAACTACGCGAAGTGCTTGAAGCAAAAGGCATTAACTTTGAAGGTACGCGGTTTATGGTGTTCGACAGGGAAGAGCAGCCTTGTAGAGTCTGCGCCACTACAATAAAACGCCAAACGTATAACGGGCGGCGCCTTTATTGGTGTAGCCAGTGCCAGGCGAAGTAATCTACCCCAATTTTTTATGATCAATAAATAATCTGTTTGACTTATTTCCAATTACAATTAATTATATCCGTAACTGGTTACGGAGTTTTGTAAAGTGAAGTCATTTAATGAATTGGGGCATATTGCATTAGGTACTGCCTTACGTCAGTT
>NZ_JAFLMX010000313.1:0-10452 GCF_017849675.1 Alteromonas sp. AO-Serp | reverse complement strand
GCCAAAATAGCGACCATCACTAATACCTAACGGTATAAGTTTATGAAAGCCCACCCGCATTCCTTGTCAAACGGCAGTGATTGCGGGTGGGCTTTTTTGTTTACGTGCTTCACGGTGTTCTTATAGATAATGTATGCCTACCTCAGCCTTTGCCCCTCTAATTCGAGCGCCGCATTCGAATAGGGAAAATCCTAAAACACGTTTTCTAATTGTCGTGTGAGACCGAAGTCGTATAGTCATCTTGGCATGCATGCTCTACCTTAATTATGGATAAACAGTTACTAAATTCAGTTAATGAGGTACATCATGACCCATAGCGCTGCATCACCGTTGCCTTCACAGGTCAAGAACCCCCAATCAAGAAGCGAGCGTAGTGCACGAAAACTACGTGCATCTAAAGCAGCTCAGTGCGCTGTTCAAGCAGAAGGTGCGCAGCAAACGCAAGATGCCGATGCAAAGAACGTCAAACAAAACAATGCGTTCGCTGATAAGAAAAATATCATGTGGGTGCTGTTAAGTGGCGCAATGGCGCTAACCTTTGTCGTCATGCTGTTTTTGCCAGATACAGGGATGGGCGGCGGCCTTGTTTCCACCTATTCTGCCATGCTTTGGTGTGGCTTTTTTGGTGCAGCACTTTGGCGTTATAGAGCGACAAGTGGCTGGGCTGGGTTTGCTTATGGAAGCGTTGTTGGACTAGTGATTCAATTTATTTCACAGATAATCTAGCACACAGTGTTTATACAATTGCCTTGTACAACTTGCCTAGTTAGAAACCGCTGAGCGACTAGGAACGGTAAGTCCACATTTCTTTTAAGTACATTATGGGCGATCAACGGATAAGACTTCTGTTTAAACAGCTGTCTTATCCGTTGATCGCCCTGTTGGCAACCTCACTTCCTAAACATTAAGTCCTGTTGCTCTTTGATGTACAGCAATGGTCAACAGGTCCTCAATGACTTTTGGCTGGAAACCCGATCCAGACGTTTTGTCCGACAGTATAATTTATAAACTCCAGTTACTTTTTTTAGGTTATGTTTAGCCAATAACAAACCAAACGTTACCCTTCGTCTCTAATAAAACTGAGTGAGCCTATGGCAGAGAAGCCCAATAAATCCGCTGAATCACCAACCCGTTCTAGTAGAGCGGTACCGTCGTCGCGTTTATCGCGCATAGGCCGCTTGGGCTCATTGGCAGGTAGAATTGCAGGTAACGTAGTATCACAAGGTGCAGGACAACTGTTAAGGGGCGAGAAGCCCGCGTTGTCTTCGCTGCTCTTAACGCCCAAAAACATTTCAAACATTGCAGATCAGCTTGCCAGTATGCGTGGTGCAGCTATGAAGCTCGGGCAGCTTATTTCAATGGATGCAGGAGATTTTCTCCCCGAAGAGCTCGCGGTAATTTTAGGCCGATTACGGGACGACGCTGACCCGATGCCAAAAGACCAGTTAATTGCCACGTTGAATCAGTCTTGGGGCGAAAAATGGCAAGATGACTTACTTTACTTTTCCTTTGCCCCTATAGCTGCGGCCTCTATTGGTCAGGTGCATAAAGTCATTACGATGGACGGTCGGATGTTAGCAGTAAAAGTGCAGTATCCTGGCGTGAAAAAAAGCATAGATAGCGATGTAGACAACGTAGCTACACTTATAAAACTCACTGGCTTGGTACCCAAATCATTAGATATCAACCCGCTTTTACATGAAGCTAAAGCTCAGCTTCACCAAGAAGCTGATTATGTGCGAGAAGCTGACATGCTCAACCGTTATCGCGCGTTGGTTGAAAGCACCGACATCCCAAACAAGGGGAGTAATGCGTTTGTCATTCCGCAAACCTTTGCTCCCCTTACCACCAGTACCGTGTTAGCGATGGATTTCATAGAGGCGCAAGACTTAGATGCGCTAATAAACGAGCCTCAGGACGTCCGAGATGCCGTGAT
Source organism: Alteromonas sp. AO-Serp (assembly GCF_017849675.1). Classification (NCBI taxonomy): domain Bacteria; kingdom Pseudomonadati; phylum Pseudomonadota; class Gammaproteobacteria; order Alteromonadales; family Alteromonadaceae; genus Alteromonas; species Alteromonas sp. AO-Serp. The sequence continues at coordinate 8,516 of NZ_JAFLMX010000313.1, read as the reverse complement.
GACGGCGCTAATGACTTTATTTTTTAATGAAATTTTTCATTTTAAGCTGCTGCAGAGCGACCCTAACTTAGCCAACTACCAGTTTAATCCCGATACAAAAGAAATCGTTCTGTTAGATTTTGGTGCTACACGGGATGTGCCTGACGCCATTTCAGCCCAGTATCAAGCGTTACTCAACAGCGCCGCAGCCAACGATAAAGCGATGATGCAGCAAGCCGCGTTTCGCATAGGATTAATTGACGAAAGCCACTCTCAAACGCAAGTCGACGCCGTCATAAACATTGGTATGGAGGCGTGTGAAGCGATTCGCTGCGAGGGCGCTTATGACTTTGGCCAAAGCGATCTCATTGCAAGGCTTCACGAAAAGGGAATGGCGCTGACTATGGAGCACAATTTTTGGCATACGCCGCCAGTAGATGCCCTGTTTATACACAGGAAGCTAGGTGGCTTATTTCTGTTGGCTAAACGATTGAAAGCTAAAGTAGATATGCGAAAGGCAGCAGGCACATGGCTGAATCTATAACCTGCACTTCGTTGGTGTGTTAAGCGAGTAAGAAACTACTTATTACACAGCTTATATATCGTTTGGATCGGTTTTGCGGTGCTGTGCCATGTTTTACTGTGAAAACGTTGCGCTGCGACCTTACAGAACTCAGATAGGACCCACTTCAAAAAGCCTATAGCACTCGTACAACAGTCTAGTAAGGCAAATCCATGCTGAACGGTAACGCCATCTGCTCTTTACTTTTTGGCGGGTTGCCAATCATTTCATCGTAAGGCGTATCGTGCTTCATCACCGCCTGCTGAACATGACAATGCGCGAAGGCTTCGCGAATGTGGCCGGCACTAAAAAAACGCATGGGCTTATCTTTGTTGTCGTAAAGCATGCCACTTTGACTGCCGATAGTGAGATAAACCAGGTAAACATTCATCTCATACGACTGAACTTCCAGATAATCTATCGCGGTTGGCGACTCTTCAATATCTCGAAAATAGAACTTCTGCATTTTTCTACCTCATGAACCAAGTATGCACCTTGCACGCCCTATATTCTTATTTAATGATGGAAGCTAGGGCTAAAAAGCAGAATATATACGTTAGGCAAGGTGCTCAGGTTCATTAGATAGATCTAGCGGAGGTCGATGGTTTTTAAACCGTACTGCATTTGCCAACACCAGTAAGGATGCAAGAGAGCAGGCACTGTATAGGAACGCCGCCGTTCCCATTCCAGAAGCAATCCATAGTAATGGAAATACCAGCAACCTAGGGCCTTCAACAGCTAAAGCGACTTTCGCTTTAGACAGTATAAAGCCATTTTGTATACTCATAACAATGACAGTCGCTACAGCAATGATCTGATGCTTAGTTGACAAGTTATTGATATTTAAAAGGAGATAAAGCATTACTCCCAGCATGATTAGATGCTGCATAACACTGTAGCGTTTTACTGCTCGGTGTAATTTAGGGTGATACTGTCTAAACTTACTCACGCTAATTATCCTATAAGGGCACATTTAAGTTGAAACGGGGTCGTGAGGCTCGAAATATTCACTAATTATTATAGATAACAATGAGCTAGCATTTGCTTTTCAATGACTAATCAACACATTAGTACACAAACCCAATTTGTTAAACATTTGTTTAAAAATAATTTTTGCATTTACATAATATCGAATGTGAATGAGAAGAAAAAATGAGGGTTTTCCACTAAATTTGTATAAAAAGAAATCGGAAAGTGACTTTTTTACGTTAAAAAGTGTTCAAAATAAGGAATTTACAATCTAAGGGAACATTTCTCTTGATTGATTTTCTAAATTTGGGTGTTATCTCTGGTAGTATTACCAAAAGGATAGTTTTGTAGCGGAGTCATTATGAGCGAATCGTCGGAAAAGAAATCGTTAGGCCCACACTTTATCATTGTAGGCATCCTTCTTGTTGTTATTCTGGCTGTTGTGTTTTGGCCCAGCGACGATGAGCCTGAGCCAGTAGTTACGCCTGAGCCCGAAGTGACTGAACCTGAAGTGACTACGCCAGAAGAGCCTGAAGTATTTGAGCCTACTCAGCCAGCCCCAACAGTAGAGCTTGAGGAAAAAGACGAGGTCGAGCCGCTTCCAGAGCCAGTTGAACCAGAACCGGAACCTCTGGATACCAGCGATCCTGCGGTGAAAGCTTCACTTATTGAAAGTTCGTCTGCGAGCGAAGAAACCGTTAACCGCATGCTGGTTGATGAAGGTCTAATTCAACGCTTTGTGGTGTCGGTTACGAATCTAGCAAATGATGAAATGGCGCCTAATCACCAGTTACTAACGCCACCTGAGCAGAACTTCCGCGTATACTCTCAAGCAGGCAAGCAATGGATTGATGCAGCAAGCTATAAACGTTATACACCATACGTAGATATGTTGGAGTCATTCAATAACGAAGCACTGCTTAACATATACGGTATTTATAAAGACGACATTCAGGCGAAGTACGCCGAAATTGGAAGCCCTGACCAAGACTTCAACAGCGTATTGCTAGAAGCGATTGATCAGCTTCTTGATACACCTGAAGTGCCGGTTCCTGTAGAGGTTTACACCGACTCGGTCGCCTACAAGTATGCTGATGATCGTCTAGAGAGTTTAAACGAGCCACAGAAACAACTTCTTCGTACTGGCCCAGATAACATGCGTCGCATAAAGGCAAAGCTACGCGAACTAAAAGTATTGGTTGAAGAGCGTGGATCTAACTAGATTTCAGCAGCAGCTTAAGGGCACGTCGTCAAAAGCGCGCCCTTTACCTCCTGTTGAACAATGGAACCCCGATTTTTGCGGTGACATTAATCTAACTATAGCGCTTGATGGAAGATGGTTTTATGAAGGCAGTCCTATTGGGCGCGCAAGCTTGGTTCAGCTTTTTGCTTCGGTGTTAAAGCGGGAAGGTGACAAGTACTTCTTAGTTACTCCCGTAGAGAAAGTAGGCATTACCGTTGAAGACACACCTTTTCTTGTAACTCAATGGCATAGGGAAGAGGGTGAATCAGCGAGTGATAACACCTATGTGTTTACCACACAAACAGGCGACATTGTAAGGTTAGAGCGTGCTGATCAGCTCGAACTTCGCGTTCCGCCTAAAGCCATACAAGATCCAGAGGCAACGCCCATTCCCTACCTATGCGTTCGCAGAAACTTGTGGGCAAGACTACATCAAAATGCCTATTATCAACTGCTTGAACAAGCTGATGAAAAACCGGATGAAGCCGGCACGCAATTTAGTATTCAGTCAAACGGCATCACCTTTATTTTAGGTGAAGTAAGCAACTAGCCTACTTTGTTGCTTCTGTCTCTTCGAACATATCAAAACGTAATTCATCTTCAATAAAGCACCGTTAACAGCGCTTTGTTTTGCGTTATACCTCTGACTGCATTACATTCGATATAGTCTATAAAACAATCAACAAGAATACCTATATCATGAAAAAGCCTCTGATTACGCTGGCCGTTGCCAGTGCCTTACTTTCATCGCCCTTTTCCACTGTAGCCGACACGCTGATTCATGCAGGAAAAGTGTTTACTGGCACATCAAACTCTCTTCAGGAAAATGTGACTATTGTTGTTGAAGACAACAAGATCAAAGCGGTAAAAAAGGGGTTTGCTGAAGCCCAAGAAGGCGATACTGTCATCGACTTGAAGACGTCAACCGTTATGCCAGGTCTGATGGACATGCATGTTCATTTGTCTTCTCAACATGGTGGTCCTCAAACGTATCTGGAGCGCTTTTCACTAAATGAAGCCGACTATGCATTGCGGGCAGCGAACTACGCTAAGATTACGTTAGATTCGGGCTTCACCACGGTTCGCAATTTAGGGGATGGCTACAACGAAACCGTTGCGCTAAGGAACGCTATTAGTAAAGGCTATGCTACAGGTCCGCGAATCTATACCGTTGCCAAATCTATTGCCACTACAGGCGGGCACGCCGATCCAAGTAATGGCTTATCTCATTTACTTCGCCCAGACGTAGGCCCTAAGCAAGGTGTGGTTAATGGCGAAGCTGAAGCCCGTGAAGCAGTAAGAACTCGTTACCAAGATGGTGCGGACTTAATCAAGATCACCGCAACCGGCGGCGTATTGAGCGTAGCTAAAAGCGGCCAAAACCCACAATTCATGACCGATGAATTAGAAGCAATTGTTGAAACGGCAAAAGACTACGGTATGACAGTGGCGGTGCACGCGCATGGGAAAGAGGGAATGAAGCGGGCTATTGAAGCCGGTGTAGATTCTATCGAACACGGCACTTATATGGATGACGAAATCCGCAATTTAATGAAGAAGCACGGCACCTACTATGTACCAACAATACTGGCAGGAAAGTTTGTAGCAGACAAAGCCAAAATTGATGGCTTCTTTCCGGAATTGGTGCGCCCGAAAGCTGCAGCCATTGGCCCGCTTATCCAAAATACCTTTGAACAAGCACATAAAGCAGGCGTAAAAATTGCTTTTGGTACAGACAGTGGTGTATCAGCCCACGGCGACAATGCGCAAGAGTTCTCATTAATGGTTGAAGCTGGTATGAAGCCTGCCGACGCGCTGCTAAGTGCCACCGTGAATAGCGCGAATTTACTAGGTATCAGCGATATTCTTGGCACGCTGGAAGAGGGTAAGTTGGCTGATATTGTTGCGGTTCAAGGCAACCCGCTTGACGATATATCGCTTATGGAAAGCGTGTCTTTTGTGATGAAAGACGGAGTTGTTTACAAGCAGTAGAGAAAAATAAAGTGGTAGAGATTACATGGAACTAGGTAAAAAGGTTAAGCACAAAACCAAAAAGCTTGTCGATTCTAAGCATATGTTAAAGGGCATCACTCTTGCCTCATTTTTAGAATCAACCATTGTTCCTATACCACTAGAAGCCGTAATGGTGCCACTAATGCAAGCAAGACGGGAGTCGCTTTGGAAAATTGCATTAATGGCCACCATAGGCTGTGTGATTGGCGCAGTCTTCGGCTATGCCCTCGGTTACTACCTCTTCGATATGGTTGGTCAGTGGCTTATAGATACTTTTTTTAGCCAAGACCAATTCGACAGTGTAAAACAGCAGATGCAAAACCAAGGTTTTTGGTTCGTAATGACCTTAGGTATTGCCCCTATCCCTTTTCAGGTTGCGATGCTTGCTGCAGGTGCAACCCAATACTCACTTCCGCTTTTTCTTTTAGCTACTGTTATTGCACGTTCAATTCGCTATTTCGGACTCGCAGCCGTGGTCTATTACGCAGGAGACAAAGCTGAGCAGCTCATTAAGCGCTACAAAATGAAAGCGGTTATTGCTATCACAGTTGCAGTGCTTCTCTTATGGTGGCTTTCAAATTTAATCAGCCAATAAGCTCGCCTGTACTAGTGACTCAAAGCACTTAATAGGCGAGACAAACGATGCCGTTGGTTCACGACAACGTAAATATCAAATCAACCCAATAGATTTTTTGAACTTTACATTTGATAATGATTCTTATTTGCACTAATGTAATAAAAAACAGGAGGTGCTTATATGAATGTTCAGCGGCTATGCCCAGTTTACAAAAAGTGGCTACAGCTAAACCCTTCAAACGCGCGACAGCATCGCTATGCTATGCAAGCGCAGACGCAGCAAGCCCATCAACAGGGCAGATTGGATTATGCGAGAGAGTTAGGCTATCAAACCTTTGAGGCCGCAAAGGTTATCCTTAATGCGCTTCAGCCTACCTCTTTGCAGAAAGTCAGTGTAGTTCAAGAAGACGTACTCGCTTTTTCCACTATGGGAATGTACTTATCTTCTCTGCTTGCCGAAGAACATAGGAAGCGAGAATCTCACGCTATTTTACAAGAATGTCAGCAACAGCTTATTGCCATATTACCCCTGCATGCCACCAATCCTTCTATATGCAGGCTAATCGCGGCCATTCAGCATACCCTTGAGCAAACCTATGTCCCCCAAGCAAGCAAACGACTCGCTTCTGTGGCCGTGCATTAAATACTTTAGATAAAAGGAGATAGTTATGGCGTCGAAACAAATTTCAAGCGAAGACGGCTTTGTCTCATTAAACGTTAGAGCTTCTGTACTTCAAAAAATGCTTAATGGTGAAGTGCTACACATGACAGATATTCACTGTACCTGTTCGCGAAGCAAGCAGGTTTTGAAGCAACTTTTATTGCAGGCTGCTAGCGGCCGCGAATAGAAACAGTAACAAAAAAGGCGCTCAAGCGCGCCCTTTCTTAATAACGTATTGGTAAGGCATGGTCTCGGTTTGAGACGCAACCAGCGTGTGGTCCATAAAGCGGCAAAAGCTAGGAATATCTCTGGCCGTTGAGGGATCGTCAGCCGTGACCGATAAAGTTTCCCCATCGGCCAGCTTTCGAATATTCAGACGCACCATCATTACTGGCTCTGGGCAACGCAATCCTAGCGCATCTAAATGCTGACTAGCCGCGCTAAATGCGCTGTCAAAATCAGATGCCATAATTTTCACGATAGGTGTTAATGGCGCTGATTTCGATATCAAACCCGCCTTTCTCGGTCAGATAAGCCACGACATCGGCAAGCGATACAATAGAGATAACCTGAGTGCCAAAATCGCGCTCGACCTCTTGAATAGCTGACAGTTCGCCATTACCGCGCTCTTGTCTGTCTAGCGCAATCAGCACGCCAGACAAGCTAGCCTGCTGTTGCTCGATTAAGGTCATCGATTCGCGAATAGCCGTACCCGCAGTGATCACGTCATCCACCAGCATAACCTTACCTTCTAGTGGGCTGCCAACTAGATTGCCGCCTTCACCGTGGGTTTTCGCTTCTTTGCGGTTGAAGCAATAAGGGACATCAAGCTTGTGGCTATCGGCCAATGCAACGGCTGTTGTTGTCGCAATAGGAATGCCCTTATAGGCTGGACCAAAAAGTACATCGAACGCAACGCCTGCGTCCATTAACGCATCAGCGTAAAAACGCCCCAACTTAGCCAAATCGCCACCGCGATTAAACAAACCGGCATTGAAAAAGTACGGGCTAACGCGGCCTGACTTTAAAGTGAATTCGCCAAATTTCAGTACGCCACGTTCAATGGCAAACTCAATAAAATCACGCTGAAACGCTTTCATGATGACCTCTTAATTTCTAATTTACGCGTTGGTTCTAACTACGTGTCGATGACTCGCTTATGCTAGCGCCGCTTTTTGAATGTCGAACAATTCACGTAAACCGTGCTTACCAATTTTCAGCATCTCGTCAAGCTCTTCAAACGAGAAGGGTTCGCCCTCTGCAGTACCTTGAACTTCAATCAGCTTGCCGGTTTCGGTCATTACAATGTTCATATCTGTTTCTGCCTCAGAGTCTTCGGTGTACTCAAGGTCAGCGATTGGCGTACCTTCGTAAATACCTACTGAAAGAGCGGCAATCATATGTTTAAGCGGGTTAGTTTTGATAATGCCTTTTGCACGCATGTAAGTAAGTGCATCAACAAGAGCTACACACGCACCGGTAATTGACGCTGTACGCGTACCGCCGTCGGCCTGAATAACGTCGCAGTCTAACGTAATGGTGTTTTCGCCCAGAAGTTTTAAATCTACCGCTGCGCGTAGTGAACGCGCAATTAGACGCTGGATCTCTAACGTGCGGCCGCCTTGTTTACCGCGCGCCGCTTCACGGCCGCTTCGCGTATGAGTAGCACGTGGAAGCATGCTGTACTCAGCTGTAATCCAGCCTTTCCCTTGGCCCTTCATAAAGCGTGGCACACCTTCTTCTACCGTCGCATTACACAACACCTTAGTGTTACCAAACTCTACAAGAACAGAGCCTTCTGCGTGACAAGTGTATTGGCGAGTAATTGTAACAGGGCGAATTTGACTGGCGGTTCTGCCGCTTGGACGCATAGTGTTCTCCACAACGTAAGTGCTTAAAAAAGGGTAGCGTTTTACAGGTTTTATTGGCGATATGTGAATAGAAAGCCCAATTCGCGGTCAAAACCTATAAATTCGATGTAGCTACGAAATTGCGCCTAAGTATAACGCAATACCCGCGGCCGTTAAAAACGAACTTTACATGTTTGCTTATTGAATTACGTAAATGTGCGCTAATATACAAAATACAAGAAAACCTGCTGTAGATATTCACGTATACAACACGACGTTCGGGTTGTTTTTGCAGGCTTTCAGTTAAATTTAAAGGATATTTATGATTTACAGCATGACAGCGTTTGCACGCGTAGAAACCAAAAAAGAGTGGGGCTCAGCCGTGTGGGAAATACGCTCGGTCAACCAACGCTTTTTAGAAACTTACTTTCGCCTGCCGGAACAGTTTCGCTCATTGGAGCCGGTTTTACGTGAACGATTCCGTAAAAAGCTAGCCCGAGGTAAGGTGGAATGTGCGCTGCGTTTTACTGCCAACGATGCTGCTGTAACTAAGCTAAGCTTAAATGAAGAGTTGGCTAAGCAAGTGCTTCACGCTGCTGATTGGGTGCAATCCCATGGCCAGTCTACGGGTGTAAACCCACTAGACGTTTTGCGCTGGCCTGG
>NZ_JAFLMX010000277.1:0-1122 GCF_017849675.1 Alteromonas sp. AO-Serp | reverse complement strand
CACAACAGTGTGTGAGACTTGCACATAAGCACCTCACGCAACAATAGTAAAATAAAAATAAATCATATAAAACAGTAAGATAATAATTTGGTATATCAGTTGCAGCTACCTATATGAACCTAAAATATTAAGGAGAGTATTATGGCTACACAAGCTTCAGTTAAATCGCAAACAGCTAAACATAACGATACAAACAGCGTGGCTGAGCCGAGTCACCCAGTAACGGATCAACTGAAAGATTCTCTTCATGCGTCAGTAGACAAGTTAGCAGACAGTGCAGGCATTGCAGAGGAAAACATTCGTCGCACTGCGACATCGTCTGCAGAGAACATGTCAGCGAGAAAGCGCCTGGCACAGCAAAAATGGCAGGCGTCGAAAGTACGTAGATATGCCATTGAGAACCCAGTAGCGACAGCGGGTATCGCTTTCGCAGCAGGAATGTTAGTGACGTCACTTTTACGTAAGAAGTAATACGATGACTGTACCAGATTTTCGAAGAGCAAATTTCAATTTGTGCACAGAAAATCCTTTTCGCCTGACGCCACCCGCGGCGCAGGCGAATCCTAATGTTACGAGCAACGGTGACAATGCTAACGCTGCATCAGCAACCTCTGAACACTCTGCACAATACAAGTCAACACAACAGAACAAGTCAACGCAACAGAATTACCCCGACCCATCGTTTTCGGATATCTTCTCGGCATTCTCCGAAGCATTGACCCAGCGAAAAGCGCAGGGTTTGGCATTTCTAGAGCTCACTAACAGTGAATTGATGCTCATTAAAAAGAGTTTCTTTGTTACAGTCTTTGCATGTCTAGCGGCATTTGCAGTGGGCACTGTATGTTGGCTCATTTTAAACATCGCCATTGGCGCTATACTTCATAGTGTGGGCGTTAGCTATGTGGTAGTTCCACTCCTGTTGTTGGTGTTTAACAGTGTTGCGGCCTTTTGTTTATTTAAACTTGCACAAAATTCATTTAATTACTTGAGCTTTAGCAGACTCATTCAAACGTGGCGACGGGTTTTCGGATAGTGAACACACTTACCATTGCGTAATAAATCACGGCCAATAATGAGGAAAAGAGATGAACATTTTTTTAAAATCGAATATGAAAGATATAG
>NZ_JAFLMX010000014.1:0-11948 GCF_017849675.1 Alteromonas sp. AO-Serp | reverse complement strand
GAAATTGAGTGGATTTAGACAAGGTTAAAGCCTTATATGACAATGTTACTCCTCAGGTTAGAGATCTCTTTAGCATCTTCATAAAGCGCTGTAGAGAGGACAATATTACTATCTCTGCTGGGCATTTAGCCTATGTAACGTTGTTATCTTTAGTACCATTTATCATGGTGACCTTTACCATTATGTCGGCTTTTCCTGCCTTTGCATCTGTGAGAAGCAAGCTCGAACATTTTGTTTTTAGCAACTTTGTACCTACCGCCAGTGATGTGGTGCATAAATACATGACCGATTTTGTAGGCAATGCCTCACAAATGAGTGCTATTGGTATTTTGTCGCTGCTGGTCGTTGCGTTAATGCTTATATCAAACGTAGATAAAACCCTGAATAGAATTTGGCGTACGCAAAGTGACAGACCGATTGTGTATACCTTTGCTATTTACTGGATGGTGATCACTCTTGGTCCTATGTTAATCGGCTCCAGTGTGGTGGTCAGTTCTTATTTAACTGGATTAGCGGCATTCACCGAAGAATACACACCAGGTCTTGGTACTTTCTTACTCAGCCTTGTACCAAGCGGCGCAGCCATGCTTGCTTTCACCATTTTATACATGGTGGTTCCTAATAGAAGAGTCTTTGCTCGTCACGCACTGGTGGGCGCTATCGTGGCTACTATCGCTTTTGAAATTACCAAGTCAGGCTTTGCGCTATATGTTACGAACTTTCCTTCGTACGAACTTATTTACGGCGCGCTTGCGGTGGTACCCATTCTGTTTTTATGGGTGTATTTGTCGTGGATAATTGTGCTGTTTGGTGCTGAATTTACCTGCAGCCTGGGTGAAGCGTTTGAAAACCGAAAAGCAGAAAACGAACCCCGCAAGGTACCTCAAGAATAATCAGCCCTTCAGGTTTAAAATAAAAAAGGGAGCTGCTCGCTCCCTTTCTATCTATTTCTGCTTAAAAGCTAGTTTTTCATTGAAGAAATAAACGCATCAGACTCTGCAATAGCAGAATTCATTTGTCTGATAAGCTGAGCGACGTTGTTCTCGATAGTAGAGAGCTCGCCCTGCAGCGCGCCTATCGCGCTGGCATTTAAATTGTGCTTCAAGTACAGCACATTATCTTGAAGCGCGCTTAATACCGGCGGCATTTTACTTTCCGCTTTGCGCATAGCCGTCATTAGTGAAGCGTAACGACGTTTAGTTTCGCGAAGCTTCGCCGCACTATCTCGCTTCAGCGATGCGTTCTCATACTTCTCTAGCTCTTCAGACCATTCATCGAATAAAGCCTCAGCTACACTTTCCACCTTGTCTATACGTGAACTCACTTCTTCCGAGGCGGCAACACTATCTTCGTACTGACCGTTTAATCGATTGTAAACATCTTCAAGCTCACCGCCATCAAATGAAACGGCCGCGCTGAATGCCTCCAACGCCGAATTAAACTGCTCTTGAGCGTCTTCTTGTGATTCTTTCGCGTTTTCAACGCGGTCTACTAAGATATCACGCTTTTCAACGCCCACCTTTTCCCATGCTGCGTAATATGCAGACTGACACCCACTAAGGGCAAGCATAGCAACAAATGCTGATGCAAGTAGCTTCATGCGGTTACCCCACCTCTAAAGCGCGCTGCGCTTATAATACTGATTAGATGCAAAATGGCACCTAATGGCCAGAATACGATAGCAAGAACGACGGTCGCAGCCAGGGCATAGCACACGCCTACGGTAATGAAATAGAACAGCGCGCCCAGTATTCTGCCTTGAACCAAATGACCTAAACCAGGAATAAAGAAGTTACAAATTGCGGCGATTACATTACCGCCCGATCCTTGACCTGCCATATAAACATCCTCGCATTTATGACTATAATATGATTAGCTAGCACGTAATGACACTTGTTCTATAGTATACACTTAAGATTTATCGCTTATTTTACAAGCATAAACAGCGTTGAAGCAGTCAGCACGCAACCGTTTGTATAACAATAAACTAAACTAAAACAGGCACTCACACAACGCGCAGAAACAAAATGAAACGACTTTACCCCGATGTTACCTACTATGAAAATGGATTTATCGAAGTGGGAAGTGGGCATTCGCTTTACTTCGAGCAAAGTGGTAATCCAAACGGCATCCCCGTGCTCTTTATTCACGGTGGTCCAGGTGCAGGCTTACCCCCTAATTACAAATGCTTTTTTGACAGCAATAAGTATCGCATTGTCGGCTATGAGCAACGTGGTTGCGGCCGCTCTACGCCTATAGCTGACACGCTAAATAACGACACGTGGTCGAATGTTGAAGATATCGAAGCATTACGTACACACCTTTCAATTCCAAAATTTCTCTTGTTTGGCGGTTCGTGGGGTTCGACACTCGCCCTGCTCTACGCGTTAAAGTACACGCCGAGAGTGACAGGACTCATTCTACGTGGCGTATTTTTAGCTCGACAGGAAGACAGGGATTGGTTTTTATCGCCAAATGGCTGTGCAGCTCAGTTATTTCCCGAGTATTACCGGAAATTTACAAAAGATGTGCCTAAGCCTGTGACCTCTAATTCAGTGTGTGATTTCTATAGCGCAATGGTGCGTTCTAGCAATGAAGTACTAAGACATTCAGCGCTTAAAAGATGGTACCAATGGGAAGAGAGACTTTCTCGTATAACTCTACCACCTGGTGTGGGTGATTCGACGACTAATTACCCTATGCAGCTAGTCACCTGTTTAGCCACATTGGAATGCCATTTCCTATCTAATCAATGTTTCCTAGATGAAAACTATATTCTTGAAAACATTAGCAAAATAAGTCATGTTCCTGGAACAATTGTACATGGTCGTTACGACATGATCTGCAAAACAGAAGCGGCGGAGGCACTTCACAAAGCGTGGCCTCAAAGTCAGCTACAAATTATCCCCGACGCGGGGCACAGTACTTCCGAGCCTAGTATAGGTTACGCGCTCTGCCGTGCTACCCGCGACATGTCTCGCTTTATTCAGGAGTCGTCGAAGTGATAGGACTAATTCAACGCGTATCGGAAGCCAATGTCACCGTTGCCGGTAATGTTATCGGCGAAATTGGTAAAGGCATGTTGGTGCTCTTGGGTGTTGAGAAAGAAGACGGTGACGCGGAAATAGAGAAACTAGCAAATAAGCTCTGTCGATATCGCATGTTCAGTGACGAAGACGGAAAAATGAATCTAAATGTTGAGCAAGTGGGAGGCGAAATACTGGTGGTCTCTCAGTTCACACTCGTAGCCGATACGCAGAAAGGTAATCGTCCTGGTTTTTCACGCGGTGCATCGCCAGAACACGGCCAAGCCATTTATGAAAAGTTCGTTCAGTCTCTAAAAAATAAAGGTATGGTGGTGGCCACCGGCGAGTTCGGCGCTGATATGCAAGTAGGCCTAATTAATGACGGCCCCGTCACCTTTCAATTTAGCGTTTAGCGGGTAAAATCGTACGCTTCGTCAGCATCCCAAACTTGCTTACATAATTAAGCTTGTACCGCATGTATTCTTACGTTTAAATACTCGTTCATTCATTTAAGAAGGCCGGTTTATTGTGTACAAGGTAGTCACACCAAAAAGCGATGCCGAGTTTGAAGCCTATTTTCATTTTCGGTGGGAACACTTACGCCAGCCATGGAATTTCCCTCCAGGCTCTGAAAAAGACGAATATGAACAAGTCGCAGAGCACCGTATTATTACTAACCGAAATGGCGAAATTGTAGCTTGCGGCCGTGTGCATTTGAACACAGCCGAAGAGGCACAAATTCGTCATATTGCGGTTCACCCAGGCCATCAACGCAAGGGCTTAGGCCAAATGATCATGGCCGCACTCGAAAACGTTGCGAAAGACTTGGGCGCCGAGCGCGCTGTAACGAACAGCCGCGAAATATCTATCGACTTTTTTAGCGCATGTGGCTTTGAAGTTGAGCGTGAAGCGCCTAACGAACTAGGCATGCTGAAACGTCAACAAATGGTCAAGAAGTTCACTGAAAACAACACATTAGTACTTCACCCTAAGTGGTGTAAATCGCTGCAAGAGACATGGTCTGAGACCATTCCCATTACCGAGCACATGGGAATTAAGCTTTACCAGTACACAGGCCGCACGCTTGAAACCCGTGCATCATTAAACAAAAACATCAATATTCACGGCACTATGTTTGCTGGCAGTATTTTTTCTTTAGCTACACTAACTGGCTGGGGCATGATTTACCTACAGCTTAAAGAGCGTGGATTAGACGGTGACATTGTATTGGGCGATGGTGATATTCATTACCACAAACCCATCACGATGAAACCAAGGGCAATCTGTAATATTGAAACCTTGTCTGGAAAATTCAAGCCGCTAGAGAACGACAACAAGGCAAGGTTTGAGCTGAGTGTGGCAATTTTAGATGGCGACACCCCTGTGGCGGAATTTGAAGGGGTATTCTACGTGCTTCCTCCCTCTAAAAATGAAGAAGAGTAGCGTTACGGATTAGCGATCATCACTAATTCGTACGAGCCGTCACTAAGAACAAAAATCCACTCATAAAAAAAGCGCCGTTAAGGCGCTTTTTTCGTCGTTAAGCTATTTGTAAGCTATGCACTGCGTGTACTACGCGACCATAGCTGCTTGAAGCTTTTTCATCGCGTTCTTTTCAATTTGACGAACACGCTCTGCAGAAACCTGATATTTATCAGCTAAGTCTTGCAGAGTAATCTTGTTGTCTGCTAACCAACGAGTTTCGATGATATCTTGGCTACGCTCGTCTAGCGTTTTAATCGCTGAGTACAAGCGCTTGCTCGCCGCTGTATCCCAGTCGTTGTTGATTACGTCAGTTTCAACATCTGAAGATTTGTCTTCTAAATACTGAACTGGCGCAAAGTTACCTGTTTCATCTTCGTCCGCAGTTAAATCGAACGCTTGGTCTTGAGAGCTCATACGCGCTTCCATTTGAAGCACTTCTTTTGTACTCACGCCTAATTCGTTCGCTACTGTTTGCACTTCGTCATGAGTAAACCAACCAAGACGCTTCTTCGCCTTACGAAGGTTAAAGAACAGTTTGCGCTGCGCTTTGGTTGTCGCAACTTTCACTATTCGCCAGTTTTTAAGTACAAACTCATGAATTTCTGCTTTGATCCAATGTACCGCGAAAGAAACCAAACGTACGCCCACCGTTGGGTCAAAACGCTTAACGGCTTTCATCAGACCGATGTTACCTTCTTGAATTAAGTCGGCTTGTGGTAAGCCATAACCTGAGTAAGATTTTGCAATGTGCACTACAAAACGAAGATGTGACATTACTAGCTTACGAGCGGCTTGTAAGTCTTCGTCTTCGCGAAGGCGCACTGCCAACTCGCGCTCTTCCTCAGCGCTAAGCATATCAATGCTGCTTACAGCTTGGATGTAGCCTTCAATGCTACCGCTGTGTGGCACTGACAGGGCCATAGATTGCAAATTGTTGCTCATTGTTCACCTCATTTATTGCCGCTTCATATTAGCAAAGTAACCGAAGCTGCGCGAGACCTAATTAAGATATGAAGTCTAACCGATATGTAGGTATAGTGACTATTTCTACAATATCAAGACCTAAATTAAGAAAAAAAGTTCAACTCTTAAGCTTGCGATCCATTTACGAATGCATTCACCGCAAACACTAAGTCTAGACTATCGACTTCACATCGAATGACACGCTGCACTTTCTGCCATCGTGCCTTTGGGTCGGTCATTTAACCACTACATCATTATACTTTAATTACACATACCAAAGTGAAGGCTAATCTCACTGGTATGAAATCCAACGCTTATTTATTACACGCTAGTTACCCGAAACATAAGATTTCCACTATCTCTAAGATAAGTCAGCAAGGTGCCTACGCGTCAATACAGTATATAAACCTTGTGTATGTCATCTTATACCTTGCTTTTCTGGCTGGAAACTGAAAATAATAGATTGAATTAATCGATTTTGCACTACAACCGCTGTACAGCATTTTCCAGACAACAATTATAAAAGACTGGAAGGGAAATACTTAAGGAAAGGAGTAAGGCAAGTGAAGCAAAGAGGATCTTGATGTTTGCTTACGTCGCTAGACAGCCAATATTTAATGTAAACAGAGAAGTTTACGCCTACGAACTACTTTTTCGTGTTGGAGAAGATAACTGCTTTCCCGATATACCTCCTGACGAGGCTACCTCGAAAATTCTTACCTCTACCCATTTAAGCTTAGGTATTGAGGAGATAACCGGAGATAAGAAAGCCTTCATTAACTTTCACCGCGACACACTAATGTTTCGTTTTCCGACCTCTCTGGATGCAAGCAAAGTGGTCATTGAGATTGTAGAAACCGTTGACGTTGATGATGCGCTGGTAGCCGCTTGTAAACATATTCGAGGTCTTGGCTATCCTATTGCTCTTGACGACTACGACATGAAAGGGAAGTGGGAAGCATTCATTCCATTTACCAGCATAGTCAAAATTGACATTACAGAGATCCCCCACGAAAAAATTCCCGCCCTTGTCGAACGCTTCAAATCGAACAAAATACAGTTGGTTGCAGAAAAAATTGAGACCTATGAAGAATTCAATAAATTCAAAGATATGGGTTTCGACTATTTCCAAGGATACTTTCTAGCTAAACCCGAAATCGTAAGGCACAGAAAGTTAGGGCCCAGCAGCCTAACCATGATGGAGTTACTTACGCTAAGTAGCCAAGCAAAACTTAATTTCGATGAAGTAAACAAAATCATTGAACGAGATCCCTCGCTTACTTACTTGCTGCTGCGGTTTATCAACAATCCTCTGGTCAACAAGCGACATAAAATAACGTCACTTAAACACGCGTTAACCTTTATGGGCGAAGTAGAAGTGAAGAAGTTCATATCATTGCTGGCTCTTGCAAACCTAAGCGATGGTCAGCCTACTGAGCTAATGCAAATGGCGCTTGTTCGCGCAAAGTTCTGTGAACTGGTCTACACCCAGCTTAAAGGTGCCGATGACCCGTTAAAAGGTTTTCTTACTGGCCTGCTTTCTTTGCTTGATGCCATGATGGAACAGCGAATTGACGATTTGGTCAGCAAGGTTCCAATTAGTGACGACGTTAAAGATGCCCTGTGCGGAAGCCCTGGTGTGCTTCGCAACTGCCTGACGCTGTCACAATTCTTTGAAAGAGCTAAATGGACGGGTATTCAGCAATTCGCAACAAAGTATGGTGTTAAACAGAGTCTTTTGCATAGTTATTACAACGAAGCGATAAAGTGGGCTAAACATATTCATAAGGCCGCTTTGAACGACAACTAAGCCTACGATTACGCCAGTTGATGTGAAATTAATCGTTGAATAGTTGTTAGATTGCGCTTACATATCATAGACTAGGGTCAGTTCTTTTGGATTACACATTAAAGAACACCTAACCTTAGCGTGTGACGTAGCGCTAGCTAAGCCTCTAAATATAACAATAAAAATAACCTTAACCGTGTTGTATCAGGAATAGATTATGTTCGCGTTTATAGCTCGCCAGCCTATTTTAGATAAAAGCAAAAGTGTTTTCGCCTATGAGCTTCTGTTCAGAGATGGCAAGTCTGGTGCTTATCCGGAACATAACGAAGAGAAAGCTAAGTATATTTCTGAGCACTTCCATCCACTTGGGCTTGATGATATCAGCGGCGAAAAAACGTCTTTTATCACGTTCTCGTCAGATACAATTATTTCGCGCTTTCCTACATCGCTTAACCCTGAGTCTGTAGTGGTTGAACTGGCTGATCCAACCGACAACACCAGCGGCCTATTCGAAGCATGCCAGCACATAAAGCAACTTGGCTTTAAACTAGCTATCGATGACCCCATGATGGTGGGTTCAAAACACGACATATTTCCTCTTATCGATATTGTGAAAGTCGATGTGACAAAAACCCGCTTTGAAACCATTGAAAAGCACATTCCGCGCTATCACGATGCGAACGTGCAATTAGTGGCGGAACAGGTTGATACGCAAGATAATTTTTCAACGTGCGTAGATTTAGGTTTCGACTTCTTCCAGGGTTATTTTTTCTCGCAACCGGAAGCACGTATTCTACGACAGCTTCCTGCGTCTAAAATGAACATTGTTGATTTGATGGGCGAAAGCTCTAGCAGCGACTTTGACATAGACCGTATCAGCCAAATTATAGAGCGAGACGCCACCTTAAGCTTCTTATTGCTGAAGTTTATCAATAACCCCACTATTAATAAGCGTTACAAAATTACATCACTAAAGCACGCGCTTAATTACATGGGTGAAGTAGAGATTAAGAAATTCATCGCTTTATTAAGTTTAACGAACTTAGGCGATGAAAAGCCCCTTGAAATCATTCATATGTCTTTAGTTCGCGCTAAGTTTTTCGACTTACTTGCTGAGCGTAGAGGTCTTAGAAATAATCCGCCCATCTCCTTTTTGGTTGGTTTATTTTCGCTTCTTGAAGGGTTACTTGATCAGTCTATGACAGACATTGTAAAGCAGCTGCCGCTTTCCGATGAGGTTAACGATGCACTACTTGGCAAGAACTTAGAAATGAACAGCTATATGACTTTGGTTCGCGCCTTTGAAAGCGCCCTTTGGATGAATGTCATAAAACAAGCTAAAGTGCTTAATATTGACCAGAAGCAGCTGCATATGCTGTATAACCAAGCCATCATTTGGGGCAATGGAGTGCGCAGCGCTATCTCCTCACACTATCCCCGTGCGATAGCTTAAGTACAAAACTAAGAACACGCCTACTTACCGCCAATAACGTCATACAGTGACTTATATATTTCGCACTGTAGGCGTGTAAGTATACTCACGTCTACGACTACTTGGGCTCTATTTCCCTTACATGACGCTGCACAGAGATAAGTGAGCCCAGTAAACCGAGCAGCACCGATAGTCCCAGCATAGTCAGCAATGCAGAACCGGTTAATCCGGTAATGTTGAAATCCTTCTGATACATAGCGGCAAACGTAGTGATGCTGCTATCCATCCACCATAGTATGATAATAACGGCAAACCACGCCATTAATCCGCCCAATAGGCCATACCAGAAGCCTGTATATAAAAACGGGCGATGGATAAACGCATCGGTTGCGCCAACCAGCTTCATCACTACGATTTCGTCATACTTGTTCAAAATATTCAGACGAATGGTGTTACCAATAATTAGTACAACGGCGATGAAAAGTAGTAATCCTATTAGCGTAACCAAGTCTCTGGCAATATCGATAACGGCATATAAACGCTCTAACCATTCGATATCCAGTTTACCTATATCAACTTCACGCTGCTGTCGCAGTTTATCTAGCAGTGCTTTCGCTGCCGTCGGCGACGCGTGTTTTTCGTTTGGCGTTACTAGCACTACATCAGGCAGTGGGTTTTTCTCTAGATAAGCGATGGCATCGCCCAATCCTGACAAGTGCTGAAATTCTTTAAGCGCATCATCCGCTGGAATATAAACAACGCTGTCTATTTCAGACCAGCTATTTAATCGTGCCACCAGCTGTTGCGAACTTGCCGCGTTGATATCTGGCTTTAAAAACAGAGATATTTCTGACGCCTGATCCCAGCCTGCTGTAATTTTCTCAGTATTTTTCACCATAATATAAAGCGTACTAGGTAGCGTAATACTCAGGCCTAGTACCCCAATAGTCATTAAAGATGCCAGCGGCTGACGCCACAGCTCTCCAAGACTCGCCAGCGCTTGGCGTACATGGCTGACAAAGAACATCACAATAGATTGGATAAAGCCCACTTTGGCAGAAGACGCCCCTTATGCACGCCCTTTAAACAAAATACTCATGACCAGGCTCCTTCACTGCTGGCTGAACTTGTGCCATCAAGGTCGTCAGTAAGGCCATCGGTGATCATCTGACCATTTTTGAGGGTCAGCGTGCGATAACGCATGCGAGCAATCAGCCCTAAATCATGGGTTGCAATAAGTACTGACACGCCCGCTTGATTGAAGTCTTCAAAAAGGCGAATGATTTCCATGGAAAGCTTGGGGTCGAGGTTACCGGTCGGTTCGTCTGCCAGCAGTAACGGGGGTTTATTTACTACTGCTCGCGCGATCCCCACTCGCTGCTGCTCACCACCAGACAACGTAATAGGCAGGCAACGCGCTTTGTCTCTTAGCCCTACCATTTCAAGCGCAGCTTCTACGCGCTTGCGAATTTCTTTGTGGGTGTAACCCTCAATGACTAGCGGTAACGCCACGTTGTCGAAAACCGACTTGTCCATCAGCAGCTGGTGACTTTGGAAGATCATGCCGATATCGCGGCGTATATAGGCAATATCTCGACGGGTAATAGCGTTAAGGTCGTGGCCATTAATAAGAACGCGCCCTACTGTTGGACGCTCCATTAGGCTGATAAGTTTAAGTAGCGTGCTTTTTCCTGCGCCAGAATGCCCTGTTAAAAAGGCCATTTCACCCGGCGCAATATGAAAATTCACCTTGCTTAGCGCACGTTGTCCGCCCGGATAGGTTTTGCTTACCTGCTCAAACTTTATCATTATTTTTCCCTACCGCTTTGCTGGTTTTAGCTTTCAGGTGTGTCCATTTCGCTAAACAACGCATCAATAAATTCTTGTCCGTCAAACTGGCGTAAATCATCGATACTTTCGCCAACACCTATATACCTTATAGGAATTTTAAACTTATCGGCAATAGAGAATATAACGCCGCCTTTCGCTGTACCGTCTAACTTGGTTAGTGTGATGCCTGTTAAGCCCACGGCTTCATTAAACAACTTGGCTTGGCTAATAGCGTTTTGCCCTGTACCTGCATCCAATGTAAGCATAACTTCGTGAGGCGCATTCGGATTGATTTTCTTCATTACGCGAACCACTTTCTTAAGCTCTTCCATCAAGTTGTTCTTATTCTGCAGGCGCCCTGCCGTGTCGGCAATAAGGATATCTGTGCCGCGCGATTTTGCTGCTTCTAGTGCATCGTAAAGTACCGATGCACTGTCAGCGCCAGTGTGCTGTGCGATAACCGGAATATCGTTGCGCTCGCCCCATACTTGAAGCTGTTCAACCGCCGCCGCTCTAAAGGTATCACCCGCAGCAAGCATCACTTTCTTACCTTCTTGCTGGAACTGCTTAGCCAGCTTACCAATAGTCGTAGTTTTACCTACGCCATTTACGCCAACCATTAAGATAACGAACGGACCTTCACTGGAATCATGAGCCTGCATCACTTCAGAAAGAGGCTGATTAACTTGAGACAACATGCCCGACATTTGCTGCTTCATGATGTCCAGCAAGGCTTCGGCATCTTTTAAATCTTTTCGAGAAGCACTATCGGTGAGGTGATCGATGATTTTTTGCGTGGTATCCATGCCCACGTCAGCAACTAACAGTTGTGTTTCAAGATCTTCATAGAGCTCGTCATCGATGGTTTTGCCTTTAAACAGGCTAACAATACCACTGCCTAGGTTTTCTTTTGTACGAGATAGGCTTTCTTTTAAACGTGCAAATAACGACTTTTTCTCTTTAGGCTTTTCTTCGGCTTTGGCTTTAGCCTGTGCTTCTGCTTCTGCTTTAACGCGCGCCTCTTCTTCCGCTTTAGCCTTCGCCTGTGCTTCAGCTTCTGCCTTTGCGCGAGCTTCTTCTTCCGCTTGCGCCTTCGCCTGTGCTTCAGCTTCTGCCTTAGCGCGGGCCTCTTCTTCCGCTTGTGCCTTCGCCTTTGCTTCAGCTTCTGCCTTAGCGCGGGCTTCTTCTTCAGCTTGCGCCTTCTCATTTGCTTCAGCTTCTGCCTGTAAGCGAGCTTCTTCTTCCGCTTGGGCTTTTTGTTTATCTGCTTTTTTGTTCTTACTGAACCAGCCAAAAAGTTTCGACATCGTTAGGACAAATCCTTATTAATTCTTAGCAATTTCGGCTACACTTGCCGCCTAATGTCTGCACGCAGGATACCATTGTCAGCCTCTATGAAGCGAGTTTCTCGCCCTACTCGGGC
>NZ_JAFLMX010000354.1:0-22748 GCF_017849675.1 Alteromonas sp. AO-Serp | reverse complement strand
ACCTTACATACACCCTTAATGTCAGGCTCTAACGCGATATCGGGTATTACGTTAGTGGGAGCATTGGTAGCCTCGGGTAGCGACAACAATTTGCTAACGACCATTCTTGGTACCGCAGCTGTGGCGCTGGCCAGCATCAACGTGGTGGGTGGTTATCTCGTTACTGATCGCATGCTTGGCATGTTCAAGAAAAAAGATAAATAAGGAGTACGCAAGTGAGTGATATCGTAACCGTAATAAACCTTGCGTACGTAGTAGCTGCGGCACTATTTATACTAGGACTTAAGTTACTTAGCCATCCAGATACCGCGAAAAAAGGTAACTTTATTTCTGCCATTGGTATGCTGGTTGCTGTCGTCGTCACCCTGCTTGACCAGCAGATCATTAGCTATCATTACATCCTGCTAGGTTTTGTTATTGGTGGCGCCTTTGGTGCGTGGAAAGCCAAGACCGTTGAAATGACGGCAATGCCAGAAATGGTGTCGTTATTTAATGGCTTTGGTGGCGCAGCGTCCTTGCTTCTGGGTTGGGCAACATTAGCCGGAATGAGCCTAATTACTCTTAAAACTGAAAGTGCGTTCACTTTTATTACCCTGTTTTTCACAATTTTAGTTGGGGGTATTACGTTCTCTGGCTCGGTGGTAGCCTGGGGTAAGTTGTCAGGAAAAATGAGCTCTAAAGCCGTTATTTTCACAGGGCTTCGCGAGCTAAGCATCTTGCATCTAATTGGCATGGTGGTGATAGGTTATTTCTTTACTACCGACCCAAGCAACCCACTTTGGATTTACTGTGCTATTGCGTTGTCACTAAGCTTCGGCTTGTGGGCTACCATTTCAATTGGTGGTGCAGATATGCCGGTGGTTATTGCGCTTTTAAATAGCTACTCAGGTGTAGCAGCGTCGGCGGCAGGTCTTGCTACAGGTAACACAATATTGATTGTTACCGGTTTACTAGTAGGCGCTTCAGGCTTAATTCTTACCAATATTATGTGTAAGGCCATGAACCGTTCATTGATGAATGTGTTGTTGTCTGGCTTTGCCAAGCCAGTCGAGGCCGGCGAAAAAATAGAAGGCGAGATTAAAGTACTGTCGGCGCAAGATGCATTTTATGTATTAGAAGCAGCGCAAGCAGTACTGGTGGTGCCTGGTTATGGTATGGCGGTTGCGCAAGCGCAGCATGCGGTACGTGAACTTCAGTCGTTGCTAGAGGAAAATGGCTGTACGGTTGACTACGCCATTCACGCTGTAGCGGGGCGTATGCCGGGCCACATGAACGTGTTATTGGCAGAAGCTGACGTGCCTTATGACCAACTATACGAGATGGATGACGTTAACCCTCGTATGGAAAACTATGACGTGGTTATTGTTATCGGTGCAAACGATGTAGTTAACCCAGCAGCCAAAGAGATGAAAGGCAGCCCTATTTACGGAATGCCAGTTATCGAAGCACACCGTGCGAAAACGGTCTTTGTACTTAAGCGTTCTGCGAATGCCGGTTTTGCCGGTGTAGACAATCCGCTGTTTTTCAAAGACAACACGCGCATGGTTCTGGGTGACGCTAAAGACACTATTAACAGCATTATTCGCGAGTTCGGAGACGACTAATACAGCGTATCTTTTTGATACATCTTCTATAAAGGCCTGTTTAAACACAGGCCTTTTTGTTGGGTATTAAACTTAATTATAAAGTACTCAACTATAGTTGTAGTTGATGCTTATCAGCTCTAGTATGTGAATGCTATAGATGTTGAGTTAGCTATTCATATAGTCGCATAGAGATGTACGAGTAAATGTCTACGACCCCTTTTCATATTGAGCCGTTTAGAAATTGTATTTTGGTCACGCTTCGCGGTAAGTGGGATATGTCCACGAACATTCAGTACCTTGCTAAGCTTTCTGATTGCTTGAAAACCCGTAAAGGCAGACCCTTTCACTTATTTGTAGACATGCGTAGTTGGCAAATCCCCAATTCTGATACCTTCAATCAAATAAAAGCACCCATCAAATTAGATAGGCGAAGTCAGCTCAGTGAGACATGGCTGGAAGATGAAGCAACTGATGCTGATCACATTGCAGAAAAGTTTTTTAGCGCGCCATCAATTAAACTGGGATTTGAACTTGAACGTACTCAAAGCATCTCAGAGTTTATAACCCATTGTGAAGAAAAAGCAGATAACGTCGTTTTAGATTATGTTCGAACTTGGATAGGCTAAAAAAGCCCGCGTTCGATAAACAAAATTCGTCGCGACAATAGATATTTTATATCGCAACAACTATCGCGTTCAGTCTTACGTTGACTATAATACGCTGCTTATTTTCGCACTTTCTATGCTAGGTATTGGCCTAGCCCACTTACAAATAGGTGAATAAATTGTCAGATTGGAGCATCGAAGAAGCGGAGCGCGTCTATGGCGTGTCTCAATGGGGTGGCGGCTATTTTCAAATTGGTGAAAACGGCAACGTCCATATTACCCCTGTTCCTGAAGATCCTAGCATTCGAATCGACTTTAATTCGGTAATTGAAGATATCCGCAAAGAAGGCGTACAGTTTCCTGTTGTAGTGCGCTTCCACGATATTCTGCGCTCGCAAGTTGCAGGCTTGAACAAAGCATTTAGAAGCTCCATCGAAGAAGCCGAATACCAAGGCCAATACCAAGGCGTATATCCGGTAAAAGTTAACCAAATGCGCGAAGTGGTTGAGGAAATTGTCGATGCGGGCAAGCCTTTTAACTACGGTTTAGAAGCAGGCTCAAAAGCCGAGCTTCTTACTGTACTTGCCATGAATACTAACGAAGAGTCGCTGACTATTCTAAATGGTTATAAAGACGACGAAGTTATGCGTCTAGCACTGTTAGGCAGAAAGCTGGGTCGCCGCGTTGTGGTAGTAGTTGAAAAATACACCGAGCTTCTTCTTCTGGTAAAAATAGCCAAAGAGCTGGATATCGATCCTATCATTGGTGTGCGCTCAAAAATGACGGTGAAAGGTCGTGGTAAGTGGGAAAGCTCTGGTGGTGAACGTGCGAAATTTGGTTTAACCATTACTGAGATCATTAACGCAGCCCGCTACCTTGAAGAGCAAGGCATGGCGCACTGCTTAAAGCTGCTGCATTTCCATATTGGTAGCCAATTAACAGACATTCGTGCGGTTAAAGAAGCGGTAACCGAAGGCGCGCGTATTTACGCAGACCTTCACAAAATGGGCTTCGAGCTAGATTATGTTGATGTAGGTGGTGGCCTTGGTATCGATTACGACGGCAGTAATTCAACTAATGAATCGTCGCGTAACTACAGCATGCAAGAGTATGTGGCTGACGTTGTCTATGGCATGAAGGAAATGTGCGACCTTGAAGGCGTACCGCATCCGCATCTGGTTAGTGAAAGTGGACGTGCAATCACTGCGCATCACAGCTGTGTTATCACGGAAATTGTGGGCGAAATTAAGTCGAATGCGTCGCAAATGGATACATCAGCAAAAGCGGGTGAACACTTCTTCCTTAAGAATATGCGCGAACTTGCAGACACGTTTGATGAACAAACGAACATGCATGAAATTTACAACGATGCGTCGCAGTATAAAGAGCAAGCGCTAGATGCATTTAAATTACGCGTGTTGTCACTTGAAGAGCTGGGCAAAATCGAAACGCTGTACTGGCAAATTATGGGTCGCTTACAGCAGTGGTATCGCAACGAAGAATATGTTCCAGAAGAGCTTCAAGAGCTAGATTACAGTTTGTCGTCTCAGTACCTTTGTAACTTCTCTGTATTCCAGTCGGCTGCTGATACATGGGCCATCGACCAGCTGCTGCCGGTAGTGCCTCTTATTCGTATGAATGAAGAGCCAACGGTCAATTGCTCGCTGGTGGATATTACCTGTGATAGCGACGGTAAAATTGATCAGTTCACTATTGGCCGTGAAATTACTGACGTACTGCCAATGCACCCACTTAAGAAAGATGAGCCGTACTATATTGGTTTGTTCTTAACGGGCGCTTATCAAGACGTTATGGGCGACATGCACAACTTGTTTGGTCGCTTAAATGAAGTGCATATTTACAGCTATGACGACGATCCTGAAGACTTTTACATTGAAGAAGTGGTGAAGGGTTCATCGGTAGAAGATGTACTTAACGTTATGCAGTATAACCCGCGCGCAATGGCATCAGACGTAAAACGCATGATAGACAAGCAAGTGTGGGACGGAAAATTGAATCCTCGTGAAGGGGTTCGCTGGACTGATTTTTACGAAAACTGTTTAGCAGGTTATACCTATCTAAAACAGTAGCGTTTAATATCTGAATGAAAGTACCGAAAAGCCGATGCCGATATTACTTATCTGCGTCGGCTTTTTTCAAGTAACGCTTCCAAAACTCGGCTGTCGTTGAATTAATCATATTCGACTCTGCATTCATCAGCATCACATAGCCAACTTTGTGTTCAGGCAAAAACGCCACGTCAGCACGATAGCCTTTTACCCAACCCCCATGATAGTTAAGCTGTAATCCATTTAAGTCGTAAATACGCCAACCCAAACCATAGTGAGCATCGTCAATCATGCCGCGCCAACCTCTGCGGTAGGTTTCACGCTTCGTTTTCACGCGCTCTGTAGTGACATAGTCCACCATTTCATCGGATATGACCGTTGGGAACTCGCCTAGCAGCGCTTGCAGATAAATCGTCATATCTGAAATGCTAGCGTTAACGCCAGCAGCTGGAGAGAACCGGTAGTAGTTGCTTTCTACCTTTCCTTCGCGCCATTTATTTCTGGCGATAGCAATATGAGGTTGAGCCCATGATTCTGATGCAAGCAATCCGCCTTTTCCAACACTGGCTGTTTTCATACCTAGTGGTGCAAACAGGTTGGCCTGAAGCTGTCGTGAGTAAGAGGTATTATTGTTGCTGAAGTAGTATTCCAGCGCACCAAAGAGTGCATTTTGATAGGTATAGCATTCACCCGGCGCACACAGTGGTTCAAGCTCGCCCAGGGATTTAAGCACGCGCTCCAGCGAGTAGTCAGCTTCAATAAGGTTGTCGTAAGCGTTGGGCATAAAGCCACTAGATTGGCCAACGATATGTTGCAGTTGCAGCGCATTCATTCCTTTGCCTTTAAAAGGAATGTCGGGTAATAAGGTGGTTATCGGTGTTTCCCAGCTAAGCTGGTTTTTTTCTACAAGTTTAGCTGACAACAACGCAGTAAAGGTTTTTGAAACAGAAGCTAGCCTGAATACTGTGTTCTCTGTAACTTTCTCTCCGCCGCGTTTGCGGGTACTTCCATATACGTAAACCCTTGGCGCTTTGCCCTGTTCATAAAACACAAACGCATAACCAGGCACGTTGTATTTTGAGGCTTCCTTTTGAACGTAACTAGCATAGTCATCAAGCCAATCCGCAAAAGCGCTTTGTGTAATGACCATTAGCATCGCTATCAGCCAAATTTTAGACAGGCGCAGCTTGAAGGTGCGCAAAGAGTTCAGCATACAGTCAGCTCGTTAAGCCTGTGGTTTTCTGATACATCCATCAGGCGCTCATTATTATTATCGCATTATTATGCGTTTAGCTGCTCCAATGATCAAATGTCGCTAATTATGCTCACTATCTCTTCAATGATTTGATTTATTCTAGCGGTAAGCGAACCGTTGTAAGAATATGCAAGAAAGGAAGAGAAGTTCGACTAGCAAGATTTGTAATTATTGAGTTCTGATTTTGTCGCACCAACAGAGCCAATGCACGATACACTAGATAAAGGTGATAAACGACAGGTGGGAAGCGCATTCTAATGCCAGACAATCTTTTTGTCTCAGACATGGGGGCTTCAGAAAACTCAACAACTGCTGAGTCAGTGCTTTCAAAAGCAAGACTTAGCAGAGATCCGCGCTTTGACGGACGATTTTTTGTGGCGGTAAAAACAACCGGTATTTTTTGTAGGCCAATCTGTCCAGCGCGACTTCCTAAAGAAGAGAATGTTACTTACTTTCAACACGCCACACAGGCAATGGCACATGGTTATCGTCCATGTTTTCGCTGCAGACCAGACAGTGCACCTCGTTCAGCGGCGTGGAAAGGCGTGGGCGCAACGATTAACCGAGCGTTGTCGCTGCTATCTGTTATTCCCATTGAGCGGGTTGCGGATATTGCTATGCGGTTGGGTATTAGTGAGCGTTACCTTAATAAGTTGGTCGTCAATGCTGTGGGCATACCGCCTAAGCAGTTTCAAAATATGCAGCGCACTTTGTTTGCAAAGCAGCTTATTCAACAAACTCATTTATCTATGACAGATATCGCAATTTCGGCAGGCTATCAATCACTGAGACAACTGCAGCGTGCCATAGAGCAATATTGCGCTACGTCTCCTACCCAGCTTAGAAAAAAAGAGCAGGTTCAACAAAAGGCTATCTCTTTATTTCTTTCTTATCGGCCGCCGTACAATTGGCCCTATGTACGAGATTTCTTGGCAACCCGCGCTATTGAAGGCATGGAACGAGTAACGAACGAGAGCTATGAACGATACTTTTCATGCAATGAAAGTTTAGGCTTTTTTAAAGCCATTCACGACGAGGCGCGCCACGGATTCAAACTTCTCATCGACATGCCTGATTTAGGTCGTCTTCATACGATAATTGAAAACATTAAGCAGGTACTAGATCTTCACGCTGACCCGCTTTTAATTGAACAAAGCCTATTGCAGTCTGGGTTACCGCCGAGCAAGTTAACGCTTGGGCTACGCCTTCCCAGTGCATGGAGCGTATTTGAAAGCGGCTGCCGGGCTATTGTAGGCCAGCAAGTTAGTGTAAAAGCGGCTATTGGCCAGGTGACTTTACTGGTACATCAGCTGGGCGAAACGGTATCTGATGCGCTCCCGTCAAACGGTCTTGAATCTATAACGAGTGAACGCTACAGCTTTCCCTCGCCTGAAAGTGTGGCCGAAAACAGTCTTGAATTCTTACGTATGCCACAGGCGAGAAAAGAGGCCGTACGTCACTTTGCTCGTTTATTCATAAACGGTAACATGCCAAGCCATGAAGACATACTCGCCATTAAAGGCGTGGGGCCGTGGACGCTCGACTATTTAAAAATGCGCGGGGAGAGAAACCCTGATATTTACCTTGGCGGTGATTTAATCGTTCGTAAAATGGCGCAGCAGTACCCCATAGCGCCTGAAAAAGCGGCACCTTGGCGCAGCTATTTAACCCTTCAATTGTGGCATTTAAGCAATCAGTAAAGAGAGTCGTAAGTATGAAATATACAGATTTCGTGAACAGCATACAGGGGCTTGTTAAAGTTGAAGCCACTGATAAAGGCATAACGGCTATCGAGTTCGTGAGTGCCGCTGAATCAGATAATACGGCCAACGCGAAGCCGGGGGTTATAGGCAGAGAAACTGCAGCGCAAGAAAGCATGCTAAGCAACGGCTTTCATTCGCAAAAAAACGCCATCACCGAAGCAGCGTGCAGTCAATTACAGGCATACTTTGACGGTACGTTACGCGAGTTTGACCTACCGCTTTGCCCTAAAGGTACGGCGTTTCAGAATCAGGTGTGGGATGCCTTGCAGCACGTTAAATACGGCGAAACCGCTAGCTATTTAGATATCGCAAAAGCCATTGGCAACCCAAAAGCTGTCCGCGCCGTGGGTATGGCAAATGGTCGTAACCCTATTGCTATTGTTGTGCCTTGCCATCGTATAATCGGAAGTAATAAAACCCTAACGGGCTATGCAGGTGGTTTACCGCGTAAGCAGTATTTACTTAATTTAGAAGGAGCCCAAGGGGTGCTGGGGCTATAAAAGAATGGGTGATAAGAAAATGGTGATAAAAGAATGGCAATAAGAGACATTATCTCGCTGCTTGTGTTAGCCGGTATCTGGGGCGGTTCATTTATTTTCATGCGTGTTGCCGCACCAGAATTTGGCATTTATGTATTAGTAGCCATTCGTACCGTGCTTGCTACAGCGGTATTGCTACCATTGCTGTTAATACGAGGGTCGGTAAAAGACATAAAGCGCCACTGGTTGGCTATTGCGCTGGTGGGCATGGCTAACACGGCGGTTCCCTTCGTCCTGTTTAATTACAGCAGCCTGCATTTAGAGGCAGGCGTTAATGCCATTTTAAATGCCACGGCTCCCATGTTTGGCGCCATTGTCGCTTGGCTGTGGTTAGGTGACAAACTAACAAAGTCAGCAGTAGCGGGGCTTTTTGTAGGCTTTGTAGGCGTAACCGTTATTAGTCAGCAAAAGCTTGGCGAGGGCGATATTAGTTTTCTTCCTATTTTGACTGCATTATTGGCCACCACTGGCTACGGCATAGCCGCGTGTATGATGAAGAAATGGTTGCAGGGGGTTAAACCTCTGGTTGTCGCTACAGGTAGTCAGGCTATGGCCAGCGTGATGCTAGCACCATTCGCGCTTGCGACCTTGCCAGAAACAATGCCAAGCGTTAATGCATGGGTAAATGCGGTAGCGCTGGCTGTCGGTGGCACGGGCATAGCGTATATCTTGTATTTCAAACTCATAGCTGACATCGGCCCAGCCAAAGCCATTACTGTAGCTTACCTAGTACCACTATTTGGCATTATTTGGGGTGTACTATTCTTGCAAGAGCACTTATCAATTCAAACCATTGTGGGCGGTTTAATGATTTTGTTCGGTGTGGCGTTAACCACAGGAGTTCTCAAAAGAAAACGCCTTAAGGTTAAACCTGCTTAGATTGAATCAAACCTGGGCTAGTCTATTAGCTGCATTCTTACTAAGTTGCTGCCGTCGCGCTTGGCTTGATAAAGCGCGTCTTCCGCGTGCGCGGTTACTTCGTGCATAGCGCGCGGTGACGCGGTGTAAGATATACCAATAGACGCTGTAATAAGCAGTTCTGGTAACTCTTGTAGCGGCGGCAAGGTAGCGATGCCGTGACGAAGATTTTGTGCCATATCAAAAGCCACATGCGGGCCGGTATGTGGCAATAGAATAATGAATTCTGCACTGCTCCAGCGTCCCAATACATCCTGCTCGCGCAAGTGCTCAGCCAAGTAGGCCACAACTTTATCTAATAAGTCGTCGCCTGCGTTTCTGCCGTGAGCGTCGACAATGTCAGAAAACTCATCAATGCTAATAAGCATCACGCTTAATGACTTATGTTCAGCCAGCAACGTTTTGTAGATAAGCTGTAAATTCTCTTTTTCTGGAAGACGGTTAGTATGGCGAACAACCAGATCTGGCTGCATGTCTTTTCTGAAGTAATACAACAGATTGTAGATAAGCAAAAACAGCGAGAATACAACAACCAGTAGTGTTACAACGCTGAATATAAATGCTTGTGAAATTTCAGCCTGGCGTTCTTCAAGTGGACTAAGTAAAAACACCGTCCAACCAAATTGATTAAGTTTTACTTCGGCAATAAGGTAATCATTCTGGTCGATAGTCACTAATTTATTGTTGAGTGCCTGCTCGTTCTGGATAGTAAGGGGAAGGCTGGCATACCAAGGCAATTCTGACAAATTGGTAAAATCAGAGTAAGACGCAATAAGATTAGGATCAGAAGACAGCATAATGTCACCCTCACCATCTACAAACAAAAAGTCGTAGCCGTACTCTTGCTTATAGGTATCGAAGACCTCGATAAAACTGCGCAGACTCTTTCCAACACCAAAGAAGCCCAAGAAGCGGCCATCTTCATCGTGGATCTTTATATCAATATAGAAATGGGTGTCTTCCCATTTACCGATATCTGCCACGGCATCGGTAGGGTAGTCCTTGTACTTGAAATACCAGCTTACTTCCCCTTCAATCAGGTTAATTATGCTGCCATCAGAATTATATTGTTTTCTGTCTGCCTCGCTGGCAATAAAGAAAGACAACCCAAACTCGTTTTCAAGACGATCCAATGTTTTGAAAACAGCCTCTTGGTCAATCGTTTCTCCATCCATCAAGTCTACTAACTCGGTGGAATGCCCCAAAGCTTCTGAAATATGGAGTGGTTTTAAAAGTTGCTCCACAATAAGTGAGATTGCGGGCGAAAGTGACTGTTGTTGCGCGCGACTCTGCTCGGCAACAATCTTGGAAATACTAAAATGTACCAGTGTAACGATAGCGATAACCACTACCGCGAATAACACTAAAATGCTTCTATGCAGTGTTCTAAATGTGTTCACAGACTGCGCATGCTCCCTTGCCTGACTGAACTTTACCTATAATGGTAAGTATACCTGTTGCAATATTGAACTACTAGGTGACTATCATTAACTTTAGACTAAATAACAATGAAGGAAAACACCTAGTTTTCGCACTCTGCAAATAGCTTTTTATCACGAATGAACCGCTGACATATGCTATTCCCTTGGTTACACTATGCTCCGATTTTCATTCTCTTTGCGAAATAAAGGAATTATATGGCTTTCTCAGTGGTTGTTTTAGCGGCGGGTAAAGGTACTCGTATGAAATCGTCGTTACCCAAGGTGTTACACAAAGTAGGTGGTGTGCCTATGGTGCAGCGAATTATCAACACAGTAAAATCACTGGGTGCTGACAATATTCATTTGGTCTACGGTCATGGCGGCGACCAACTAAAGGCAACGGTTGTTGAAGACAATCTAAACTGGTGCTTACAGGCCGAACAGTTAGGTACAGGCCACGCTGTTCAGCAAGCGGCACCTCATATTAAAGACAATGAAGACGTGCTTGTTCTGGTTGGCGACGCGCCACTTATTCGCGAAGAGACACTAAGTGCGTTAAAAGCTGCGAAGGAGAGCTGTGATTTAGCACTGCTCACTGTAAATCTAGACGACCCCACAGGTATGGGCCGTATTATTCGTGAGAATGACAACATTACCGCGATAGTTGAGCACAAAGACGCCACTGATGCCCAGCGTGAAATTAAAGAAATTAACACCGGTATGATGATGATGTCTGGCGTTGATCTTAAGCGCTGGTTGGGCGAGTTAAGCAATGATAACGCGCAAGGTGAGTATTACCTTACCGACGTTATTGCTATGGCAGCGGCCGAAGGCAAGCGAATTCAGTCAGCACAGCCACAGTCTGCGGTAGAAGTGGAAGGCGTTAATAATCGTTTGCAGTTAGCTAACCTGGAGCGCGCGCTTCAGCGTCGCCAAGCCGAGGAGCTAATGACCAATGGCGTGACCTTGCTGGATCCTGCTCGTTTTGACTTACGCGGCCAGCTTGAAACCGGTAACGACGTAATTATCGACGTTAACGTTATTGTTGAAGGTAAGGTGACACTTGGTAGCAACGTCAACATTGGTGCAAACTGTATTCTGCGCAACTGTACTATTGCCGATAACACTGTAATTGAAGCTAATTCTATTGTTGAAGAAGCTAGTGTGGGTGAAGCCTGTACGGTCGGGCCTTTCGCTCGACTACGCCCTGGTGCAGTAATGCAGAAAAATGCCAAAGTGGGTAACTTCGTGGAAATGAAGAAGGCTATTTTAGGCGAGGGCGCCAAAGCAAATCACTTAACCTACCTAGGCGATGCAGAAGTGGGTGCCAAAGCGAACATTGGCGCAGGCACTATTACCTGTAACTACGACGGTGTGAACAAGTCCAAAACCGTCATCGGCGAAAATGCCTTTATCGGCTCAAACTCGTCGCTTGTCGCGCCTGTAAACATTGGCAAAGGGGCTACTGTAGGTGCTGGTTCCGTGATCACGTCAACCGTAGACGAAGACGCGCTAGCCGTTGCCCGCGGTAAGCAGCGCAATATTCCAAATTGGCCGCGCCCGACAAAAAAATAAAGACGTATCCTTATTAAAGTTCGCTAACGGGTTACATGGTGAGATAGGGCTGGCAAACACAAATAGTGATTAGCTAGCCCAGTTTCTTCTTCAGTCCCATCAAACTATCGCCCAGTCAGAAAGATGACAAAATCAGAGGGCTTAAATTAACGTCTACTGTGTCGCTGTAAACGCAACTCATTCAGCTATCTGTCTTCTAAATAATGAACTATCTAAGGTTTCCCCTATCTATCATTACTGATAGTGTGTGTTTACTTACCTCTTAATTCTCGTTACACAAGGATATGCGATGATATCTACACTTCTGGTTGGCTTTGGATTTTCCGCCACAACCTTTCATTTGCCATTTCTCAATTATCTACCGCAGTTCTCTGTCGATGTGGTTATCTCTTCAAAACCTGATGTGGTTAACGCAGTTTTACCCCATGCTGAAGTGTATGGCTCGTTGGAAGAAGCGCTTAAAATTCACGATGTAGACTTGGTGGTTATCACAACCCCAAATCACCTTCACGGACCACAGACGAAACTGGCATTAGAGCACAGCTGTCACGTATTGGTAGAAAAGCCATTTACATTAGATAGTGAAGAGGCAGAAGCTTTAGTAGAGCTTGCACATTCTCAAAATAAACAGCTTTGTGTTTATCACAACAGACGTTTTGATGGCGATTTTCTTACGATTAAGCAGCTAATTAACGATGGAAAACTTGGCGACATTAAACGTTTGGAAAGCCGCTTCGATCGATTTCGCCCAGTACCACGAGACAGATGGCGTGAAAATGCAGGGCCAGGAAGCGGTATCTTCTGGGATTTAGGCCCGCATTTAGTAGACCAAGCGATACAGCTATTCGGCGAGCCGGAAGAAGTGTCGGCAAGCATACAGGCCTTGCGTGAAAATGGGCAGTCAGATGACACGTTCGATGTAACACTTCACTATGTTGATAAAGTTGTAAAGCTAGGTAGTTCAGCTTTTCAGGCAGGAGCAACATTGCGCTACGACTTGCAAGGCACAAAAGGCAGCTTTCGAAAGTTCTATTTAGATCCGCAAGAAGATAAATTGCGTGCAGAGCTATCCTTTGATGATGAACACTGGGCGATTACAAAAGATAACGAGCATGGCGTGCTTGCTGTGGTCAATGAAAGCGGCCAGCTAGTTGAAGAGACGGTGACAACATTGAAGGGTGAATATCTCACGTTTTTCAATCGCCTTGCTCACGCTATTGAAGACGGTAAATTCTCGCCGGCTGACGCGAGTACGGTCGTACCTGTTATCAAAGTCATTGAGCTAGCCATAAAAGCGAGTGCTCAAAAGAAGTCGCTGGCGTTTAATTAAACAATTATCTTGATCGTCGTTTCAATTTAACTTACGATGCTTTCACTTTAAAACTAATAGCTTTCGTTTTGAAAGTTATGGTTGAATATTGAAGGTGTGTTTGCGGACTGTTTTGCTGACTTTCATGGCCTGTTCTCAATTGGAACAACGCGTACAGGAAGGTTTAGCGAGAGGGCGGTAAGAGCATGAGGTTATATTGAAAAGTAGTAAATCGGTTGAACAGCGCCGCCAGCAGATAGTGGCGTGGGTGAAAGAGCATGGTCAATCTCAAGTTGAAGATTTGGCCGTGCGTTTTGCTACGTCTGAAGTCACCATTAGAAAAGATCTCGCAGCCCTTTCGCAGCAAGGTTTACTGATTCGACAGTTTGGTGGCGCAGTGCCTGTACCATCATCTACCAACTCAAATGCTGGGCCATCTCAGTTTATTACCAGTGACCCTTTCACGAATTCAACTACTAGCCCAGCAATTAACGCTATAGGCCAACTTGCAGCGAGCTTGGTCAAACCGGGCAATAAGCTCGTTATAGACTGCGGGTCTACCACCGCATCCATCTTACCCCATTTATCACATATCGATGATTTAGTGGTAATGACCAACACGTTATCAACCGCCAATTACCTTACTCAAAGTGAAAAAGAGCCGACGGTGTTAATGGTAGGGGGCACATGGGATGCCCAATCTCAGTCGTTTCAAGGCGCGATGGCTGAACAGTTGGTTAGTGCCTATAGTTTTGACATTGCGTTTATTGGTGCCGCGGGCATAGATGTCACCAGAGGCACCACCACTTTTAACGAGCTTATTGGTGTAACCCGCGCCATGGCTGTGGCGGCGAGTAAGGTGGTTATAGTAGCCAGTTCAAAGAAATTAACGCATAAAATGCCTAACCTAGAGCTAAGCTGGAAAAACATTTCTGTTTTGATCACTGATGAAGGCATTAGTGAACAAGACAAACTTAATATTGAAAATCAGGGCGTGACAGTACTTATTGCAGCGCCAAGTGGAGAATAATCATGTGTGGAATAGTTGGCGCTGTAGCTGAGCGTAACGTAGTTGAAATCCTATTAGAAGGTTTAAAAAGGCTAGAGTATCGCGGCTATGATTCAGCTGGCGTAGCGCTACTGCAAGGCGACGGCACGCTTACGCGTATTCGCCGTACAGGCAAAGTACAAGAGCTTGCTGATGCGGTTGCAGAAGGTGAAGCTTTGGGCACAACTGGAATTGCTCATACCCGTTGGGCAACACACGGTGGTGTGACTGAAGCGAATGCGCACCCACACTTTTCAACTGAACGTGTAGCTGTTGTTCACAACGGTATTATTGAAAACTATGTTAACTTAAAAGCACAGTTAAAAGAGAAGGGCTATACCTTTACCAGCGACACCGACACAGAAACCATTGCCCACACCGTACACGAAGAGCTTAAGTCAGGTAAGACTTTACTAGACGCTGTACAAAGTGCCGTTAAAACCTTCCACGGTGCGTATGGCACCGTCATCATGGATAAAGAAGATCCTAGTCGCGTAGTGGTTGCACGTTCGGGCAGCCCGCTTGTAATTGGTTTAGGCCTTGGCGAGAACTTCATTGCGTCAGATCAAATGGCATTATTGCCAGTGACACGCCGCTTTATCTTTTTAGAAGAAGGCGATGTGGCAGAGATTACTCGTCGCGATGTTAAGATCTTCGATAAATACGGCAATGCCGTTGAACGCGAAGTGATTGAGTCGAATATCGAGCACGACGCGGGTGACAAAGCGGGTTACCGCCACTACATGCTCAAGGAAATTCACGAGCAGCCAACCGTTGTGCGTAATGCGCTTAAAGATCGTATTGACGAAAACGGACTTACCGCTGACATATTTGGTAAAGGTGCTGACGAGATATTCAAAAAAGTACAGCATGTACAAATTATTGCCTGTGGTACCAGCTACCATGCGGGTATGACGGCGCGCTATTGGCTAGAACAATATGCAAATGTGTCTTGCAACGTAGAAATTGCATCGGAGTTTCGTTACCGCAAGTCAGTAGTGCACCCGAACAGCCTGC
Organism: Alteromonas sp. AO-Serp; assembly: GCF_017849675.1. Classification (NCBI taxonomy): domain Bacteria; kingdom Pseudomonadati; phylum Pseudomonadota; class Gammaproteobacteria; order Alteromonadales; family Alteromonadaceae; genus Alteromonas; species Alteromonas sp. AO-Serp. Next base: position 7,643 of record NZ_JAFLMX010000354.1, on the reverse strand, counting down.
TTATTACTATCTCTCAATCAGGTGAGACAGCCGATACGTTAGCTGCCCTTCGCTTAGCAAAAGAGCTGGGCTATATGTCTAGTTTGACTATTTGTAACGTTCAGGGTTCGTCATTAGTACGCGAGTCAGACCTTGCATTTATGACCCGCGCTGGCGCGGAAATTGGCGTAGCATCTACCAAAGCTTTCACTACTCAGCTCACAGCGTTCTTAATGCTTACCCTAGCACTGGGCAAAGAAAACGGCATGACAGACGCTGACAGCAAAGCTATTGTCTCTGCGCTTCATAGTCTACCAGCAAAGCTTGAAGAGACCTTAGCGATAACTGGTGGCATTGAAGATTTAGCTGAAGAATTTGCAGATAAGAACCACAGCTTGTTCCTAGGTCGTGGCGACCAATATCCTATTGCCATGGAAGGGGCGCTAAAGCTTAAAGAGATTTCTTATATTCATGCGGAAGCGTATGCGTCTGGGGAATTGAAACACGGCCCACTTGCGCTTATTGATGACGAAATGCCCGTTATTGTGGTTGCACCGAACAACGAACTCCTCGAGAAGCTAAAGTCGAACGTTGAAGAAGTACGTGCCCGTGGCGGCATCATGTATGTATTTGCGGATAAAGATGCGGCGTTTGAAGGTGATGAAACCATGCGCGTTATCGACGTACCGCACTGCGACGAACCAATCGCACCTATCATTTATACCTTGCCACTACAGCTTTTGAGCTACTACGTAGCGCTAATTAAGGGCACCGACGTTGACCAGCCGCGTAACTTGGCGAAGTCGGTTACGGTAGAGTAAAGCCCGCTGCTAACACACTTAGTAACGCTCACATACAAAGCCTGCGATTGACTAAATCGCAGGCTTTCTTATTTAACTAAGGTGAATATTGGCCTGCAGTCAAACAGCGTGCCCCAGGTTTAAGCCTCACTGCTTTTTAAACAACCTTCACTTCATCGATAAACCCTCTCCATCCGTCTTACTTTGCTATGCAGCGCCGTTGTAAAACAGGAAGTAAGGTCATACTTATAAGTAATGACACGGTTTAAACATTGCGAGGCAACATGGCGATACCTTATTCACTGTTAGATTTAGCGCCGATATCAGAAGGGTTTGGCGTAAAAGACGCGCTGAATAATTCAAAGCTAATGGCTATGGAGGCAGAGCGCAGTGGCTATGAACGTGTGTGGTTAGCCGAGCATCACGGCATGCATGGTGTTGCCAGTTCTGCCACCTCAGTAGTGTTAACGCACATTGCTAACGCCACCGCTACCATTAAAGTTGGTGCGGGCGGTATTATGCTGCCTAACCATGCACCTTTGGTCATTGCTGAACAGTTTGGCACCTTGGCTGAATTATTTCCCAATCGCATAGAGCTTGGACTTGGCCGTGCACCAGGCACTGATATGGCAACCGCACGCGCGCTTCGTCGTAATTTGCAAAGCGATGTGGACAGTTACCCAGAAGATATTCAGGAACTTCAGCACTACTTGGGTACACCGCAAGACGGGCAGCCGATTGTTGCAGTTCCAGGGGCGAATACCCACGTGCCCTTGTGGTTACTTGGTTCTAGCTTGTACAGTGCACAGGTGGCGGCAAAGATGGGGCTGCCATATTCGTTCGCCTCGCATTTTGCGCCCGATGCGCTATTCGATGCGCTTCATGTGTACCGCAATATGTTCAAACCGTCGCCTCAGTTATCAGCGCCAAAAGCAATGGCTGGTGTAATGGTGGTGATTGCTGAAACCGATGAAGAGGCTGAACTCCTATTCACGTCAGTGAAGCAGCAATTTATGAACATGCGACGTGGTCTTAACAGGCCTTTCGCTAAGCCTATGCCTGACTTTGAAGAATATTGTACGGCGACTGACGAAGCAATGTTATCGAATGTATTGAGGTATGCGTTGGTAGGGTCGAAAGAAACAGTGCAAAACAAGCTAGCTCAGTTTGTTGAAGCGACGGGTGTTGATGAAATTATCGTGTCGATGCCGATTTACGATATAGAAGCGCGCCTGTTTAGTGTTAACGCATTTGCGGAAATCGCATCTTAGTTTTTAGAAAGCTATTCCCAGTATTGAATATTTGGTTATAACTTCCACTATGAATGACCTTCGAATAACTTTATGATACGTCTATATGTGCGTATTTTCAGTTAGTTGTGTTAGGTTCACAGTCATGACAAAGGTCTGGTTTTCCCTTCTTTTAGCTTTATCTTCTTTGATGTGGGGCGCTAGTGCTGCTTTTGCGAAAGAAACCCTGGACCTAATTGTTCTTGAAACACTGCCTGTTCCAATTGTCGCTGATTCGCGGGCCGAGTTCGAAAAGGAACTTGCGCGGATTATGCCCGAACACGAGATTAACGTAACATCGTATAACGCCGAAGGCTCTGAAGTTCGTGCTAAGGAGATACTTACCGAGCTTGCACAAAACCCAGCGCCTGACCTTATTGTATCGGTGGCGACTCTTGCCACCAGAGCGCTGAATGCGTCTGAAGCGTTTGTTGATGTACCTAAGCTGTTTATGGCGGTCTCAGCACCGGTTGAAGAAGGAATAGTTTCTGCTATTGGTGCGGTTAGTGAACGCAACATGACGGGCGAGTCACACGTGCTAGACGCAAAGGTAAAGCTAGATATGTTAGAGGGCGTGCTCAGAGCGTCTAAGCCCTCATCGCTTTTTACCATCGGTCTAGTCCATTCTACATACCCATCGTCAAGTAACTTGGTTAATCAACTTCTGGCACTGAATGGTGACTACGAGAACATAAATCTTGTTGCTGTTAGTACACCGTATATAGAAGGCGATGATGGACTGGTTGAAATGACTGACAGCATCATCAACAGCTTGCAGCAAAAAACAAACGAGCTGGATGGTTACTGGCTTTCATCTGGGCCGCTCGCGGAATCGAATGGCTTAGTAACAAAGGTAAAAGAAGCTACTGGACTGCTTCCTTTATTCGCAGAAAGCATTTCCTCTGTAAAAGAAGGTGCGCTTCTTGGCGTAGTATCTGAGCCAGCGAGTATTGGCAAATCAGCTGCAAGAAAAGCCAAGCTAATTCTTGAGAAAAAATCGGCGAGGGACATTCCCGTTGATAAAATGGATACGTACACTGTAGCGGTAAATGTGTCTACAGCAATCAAACTGCAGTTGCCCATTCCTTCAAATTACTTGAAGCTGTCGAAAAAACATGTGTATCAATAAGGCCTAATTAGAAGTAAGTATGCGGATTAAATCGAAACTGCTGGTTATCTACATTCCAATTTTATTAATTGGTATGGCACTTACTGGGTATTGGGCTTATTTGACGGCGTACGATTCAGTACGCGAAAGAGAATATCAGCTCCTCACTCAGACGCTTACATTAAACGTTTTAGAGATCATTGACGAAAGACGTGAACTGCTTATTGAGTCGGGCCTAGAGAATGTGCCTGTGTTTCGCGAGGCCTATCAAAAGGAAGTGTTTGAAGAGCTAAAGTCGTTGCAGCAAGCCACCGACCGCCACTTTGCGATCAGTGACAAGAGTGCTGATACTGTAGTGTTTAGTACGATGGAGCACACTGTGGTTCCTAATGTCGAAGATGCGACAATCGCAACCATTGCCAGTCGTAAGGTCGCCTTTGGTGAGTCGAATATTAACGATGCTGACGTGTTATTTGCGTGTGCGGAATTTGCGCCATGGAATTGGAAAGTTACCGTATTACAGCCTGCTGACGCACTGCAATCTTTCCTATCTACTATTGCGTGGCTAACGTCATTAGTGACGCTATTTGCTGTCGTTATTGTCAGTTTGCTTATGGGAAGAGTCACACAGGTGTTTGTTGTTTCTCCTATCGAAAAAATAAAATCAGCAGCAAGTCGCATTGCGGTTGACCATAAGAAGGTCAGTATAGACTTACAGCAAAACGACGAGTTAGGTAGTTTAGCGCGAGACGTTGAGGCAATGTCCGGTGAAATAGAGCAATACGTTGCTCAAGCTCAGCAAGCAAACCGCGCAAAAACGGATTTTCTTGCAGTAATGAGTCACGAAATTCGCACCCCACTGAACGGTATTCAGGGATTAGCAACGCTACTTCTTGATACGCAACTGTCCGACAAACAGCATCAGTATGCCAGCGATTTGAAATCATCGGCGTCTATTCTAGCGACCGTTATCAACGATGTTCTGGATCTCTCAAAAATTGAATCAGGTATGTCAGAAGTTGACGTTACAGAGTTCGATCTTGACGCAATGCTGAATGACCTTATTACGCTACTGGGTACCAATGCTAGCGCCAATAGTACGCGTTTGGTTTACAAAAGTAAGAACATGGAATCGGTGGCAGTAACCAGTGATATTACGAAGTTACGCCAGATAATCATTAACTTGGTGAGTAACGCAATTAAGTTTACTCATAAGGGCACGGTGACTATTTCCGCCAAACTCAAACAGCCTTCCCAGGATACCGTGAGCGAGAACCATTTGGTAATTGCGGTTAAAGATACCGGTATTGGTATTGAGCCAGACAGACTCGAGCATATTTTTGATAAGTTTACGCAGTCCGATTCATCAATTACGCGTAAATACGGTGGCACTGGGCTAGGTCTTGCTATTGCAAAGCAGCTTGCACAAATATTAGGTGGTGATATTAAGGTGGTGAGCAAAGTAGGTGAAGGTTCATGTTTCACCGTTACCGCCAAGGTGCAGAGTCGTCGCGTGGTGGAGTCGTCGGCCGATTCGGATTCCGCGCGACAAGCAGAGCGCGCTAGCTTACCAGAAGGTATTAAAGTTCTGTTGGCTGAAGATAATGCCATTAATGCTGTGGTAGCACAGGCACTCTTAGAACAGCTGAAATGTGATGTTGAGCACGTTGATAATGGACTGAAAGCCGCTGCACGAGTAGAAGAGGGCGGTATTGATGTTGTTTTCATGGATGTGCACATGCCAGTGATGGACGGCATTGAAGCGACAAAACGCATTCGAAAGCTTGATGGAGAGCTTAGTAAAATCCCGGTTATAGGGCTTACCGCCGAAGCATTCAAAGAGCGGCACGTGTCATTTAAAGAAGCAGGGATGGACGACATCGTTACCAAACCAGTCACCGTTGAGGCACTGCAAGAAAGTTTGTCGAAACTGGCGCTTAATCAAGAAGTCACTGATAATAGTTAAAGTGATGCAGCTTCAGTAATTTGAAGTTGTAAGAGCCCGTGGGAGATTTCGCCATGGGCTAATATATAGATGCTTTAACAGTAACTTATTGCTTAAGGTGGCGTGTGCAAATCAATAAACCCCGCGAGCTACTTCGGCTGAGAATTGCGCTGATCATTGGTGCTGTACTTGTGCTTGCCTTTATGGCTGCTGACTTGATGCTACTACCAAGCAGCATGTACGAGCTGTACATATTCGATCGCTTACTTCTTCAATTCCCTATTATACTCGTCGTTGTTGTACTCTCCTTCTGGCGCAGGTTCATTCAGCATCGAGCCTACATTTTCGCAGGGTTACTTATTGCGCTTTCTTACAGCAACTACTGGTTAATATGGGTTTGCTGGGAAGAGCACAGCTTCATTTTCCCCTACGAGGGCACCATTTTATATGCTTTCTTCTGTGTGTTTGCGCTGGGTATTGCCTTTAAATTAGCGCTAGCAGCCAACGTCATCAACATTCTGGGTTTCTTGGGGTTAATGTGGGTTGCGCCGGTTTATGGTGACAGAGTTCCAATTTCAATGGCATTTGTATCTGGGTCTTTGTTTATTTGTGTCTATGCCCGTTATCGGTTAGATCGCAGCGTACGCATGTTAAAAGAAACCAATGACAGGCTACTTAAACTTAGCAAATTTGACCCCTTATCTGATTTATTGAATCGGCGTGCGTTACGAGAGCAGAGTGAAAAACTGTTGGCGTTGAGTAAGCGTCATAAAGTGTCGATGGCCGTGATGATGCTCGACTTAGACGACTTTAAAAAATATAACGACAGTTTTGGTCATCAGCAGGGTGATGAAGCCATAAAAATACAAGCCCGCATTATGAAGCAGGTCTTTAAGCGAGAGACAGACATATTAGGTCGGTACGGTGGCGAAGAGTTTATTGTTGTATTGAGCGACATTCAGAAAGAACAAGTTGAGAAGCACTGTGATGCACTTTTGAATAAGTGGACAGAAGCAGCATTAGAACATGCACAAGATGCAAAGCATCCTTTAATGAGTTGTTCCATTGGTGTGGTGTTTGCCAAGTCGGCCGAGAATATGTCAATCGATTGCCTTATTGACGAAGCAGATAAAGCACTTTACGAAGCAAAAGAAAAAGGTAAAGCCCAGTTTGTATTAAATCAGGCGCAGTGCTTAGAATAACACTGCGCTTTTTCACGATTGGCTTACAGCTTCACAATCATCTTGCCCGTGTTCTTGCCTTCAAACAACATATTTAGGCCCTTCTCGGCGTTCTCTAAGCCTTCCACAGTGTGTGCACGGTACTTGATTTTACCTTGTTGAACATAAGGCGAAAGCTTTTGCAGTAGTTGTGGGATTTCACCCCAGTGATCAGGCATAGCAAAACCGCGAATGTTAATTCGCTTTTTAATCAGCGGGATCCAGTTCGGGCCCGGTGACGGCTTTTCAGACTGGTAATCGGCAATCATTCCACATACCACAATTCTGCCATGGGCATTCATTCTGTTAAAAATGTGCTGCTGAATAGGACCGCCCGTATTTTCAAAGAAGACGTCTATTTTATTTGGTGTTAGTTCGGCTAACTTTTCTTCTAAATTGTCAGTTTTGTAGTTTATAGCCCCATCAAACCCAAGCTCGTTAACAATCCAATCGGCTTTGTCTTCGCTTCCTACTACGCCAATTACACGCAGCCCATCTGCTTTAGCAAGCTGACCTACAATTGAGCCTACAGAACCTGCTGCACCCGTAACAATAAGTGTCTCACCTTCTTTGGGTTCGCCAAAGTTGTATAAACCTGTTGTGGCCGTTAGGCCTGGTAGTGCAAAAACACAAAGGGCCATTTCTTCAGTAATGCCAGGCTGAAGTTTGTTAAAACCAGAACCGTCGCTGAGCACATATTCACTCCAGCCAGTCATTCCCATAACTTTGTCGCCAACCGAAAAATTAGGGTTGTTAGACTCAACCACTTCGCCCACACCGCTTGAGCGCATTACATCGCCAAGCTCCACAGGTGGAATATAGCTCTCTCTGTCTTCACTCATCCAACCTAACATCGCAGGGTCTAAAGACATGTGAGTTTGCTTTATCAAAATTTGACCGTCTTTAGGCGTGGGAATTTCGAGCTCTTTGCTTTCAAATAAGTGTGGCCCAATTTTTCTGTCATGAGGGCGATTAACGAGTGTAATAGCTTTGTATGTTGACATGATGTCCTCCTGTTATAAGCACAAATGGTCGACGGCTTATCGAATGTAAAAGCGCGTCGCTAAACACGGTTGCATCTGCGCTGTTTAAAATAGGGTGGGGGTTATAGGCATAAACACAACCTATAGCACAGCTTGTTTATAAATTTGAGTGAAACCTTTTTGCATTTCCAATAGGTGTTAGTGATAGTTATTTAAAATGGCGTTAACAATATTGAGATCTTTCGTTAACTCTGTTTTATCAAAGTTGCTTATAAATGCGTCGAAGTTGTAGCTATAATTGTAAAAAATGCGATAAAAG
>NZ_JAFLMX010000029.1:0-24258 GCF_017849675.1 Alteromonas sp. AO-Serp | reverse complement strand
ACCAAACGACGCTCGGTGTGGCTGGCGGTAAACTTAGTGACGGCGCTAATGGCTGTGATGGTGAGTGATCTATTTGAAGCAACGCTCAGCCAACTGGCTGTGTTAGCTATATTAAATACCATTGTCCCCAGTATGGGCGGTGTAGCGGGTAATCAGACGCTAACGCTAGTTATTCGCGGTATGGCACTAGGCCATGTTAACGCGAGTAACTCACGATGGCTTATCAGTAAAGAAATATCCATCGGCTTTTTAAACGGTGCCATTTGGGCGGTGCTTATTGCCTCTGTCATCGCGTTATGGAAACAAGATTACATGCTGGGCGTAATTATTGCCTTTGCCATGATGGTAAACATGATTGCGGCTGCTTTAGCGGGTGCAACCTTACCTATGATCATGAAGCGTCTTAAGATAGACCCTGCCCTAGCTGGCAGTGTTATCTTAACTACGATAACCGATGTAGTGGGTATTTTTGCTTTCTTAGGTACTGCGACGCTGTTTCTAATTTAAGTTAATTTTGAACTCTCATGCCTGATAGGGCATGGTGAGCTAAAAAATACTCATGCAATAAGCGCTTTCGCTATATATCCATTGACGTTCAGCTTGTAACCCACACCCCAGACGGTTTCTACTAGCTGTCCACCATTTTCAATACTGTTGATTTTATCAAGCTTAGTGCGTAAACGATTTATATGGGTATTCACCGTGTGCTCGTAGCCTTCGTGGTTATAGCCCCACACCTCACTGAGCAATTGATTGCGAGAAAAAACTTGGTTTGGATGACGACAAAAATAATCCAGTAGCGCAAACTCCCTAGCCGTTAACGTTAGCACTTGGCCATTTAAGGTTACGCTATGAAATCGCTGGTCGATTTTAAGGGGTCCTATTTCGATGCGCTCTTCACTACCTTGAGATGGTCTTAAATGTTCTTGGCTAGGCATACTTCTGCGCATATGGGAGCGAATACGGGCAATAAACATACGTGCATCAAATGGCCCTGATAGATAATCATCTACGCCTACTTCATAGTAGTTTGCTTCATCTACCTCTTCGTCGGCCACATCGTCTGTCATCGCGTCACTTTCCACTGCCATCACCCAACTTTCGGGGTTCGTATCAACAAGGCCTTTTATACGATTAAGACAGATAATATTTCCATGCGACTCAACAATAACGAGCGAATAATGCTGCGTCTTAAGCAGCGACTCTGCGGATTGAAAATTAGAGACTGCGTCGTAAAGAAAGCTATGCTTACTTAAGCATTGCGATATGTTCTGTTGAAACTTATTTCCACTGTAGATGATAAGGATCATATCTCGCTCCTAATTCGCCAATAAAAAACAAGACCAGTGCGTTGGTGGTTTTCTTTCACAGTGATTACAATTTTTTTATAAAAAATATAAATTCAGAATTTATAACAGCACTGTTATTTATTGAGACGAATCTGTGTGCGTTTTGTGAAAGTTCTGTGATGAATTGGACATTTTACTGCCCTAAATTTTTATGCGATTTAAGCCATAAATAAGGACAATAAAATGAAATTCACTAAACTTGCTAGCGCAACGCTTTTGTCGCTAGCTGCAGTATCAGTAAGCCAAGCTGTCACTTTAGACGTTGAAATTACCAACCTTACTCAGGCGCAGAGTTTTACGCCGCGCTTAGTCATAGCTCACGATGACACCGTCGATGCCTTTGAAGTTGGGCAACCTGCGTCGTCAGCTTTAGCGTGGTTAGCTGAAGCTGGTGTTATTGACGACGAACAAAATGCTGATTCAAGCGGCGCAAACTTTGAAGCGTTACTCGGCCCTGTTGATACCGACAATGGTTCAAATACGTGGCACCGTTTTGGCGGACTTCTCGCGCCGAAAGCTACGTTAAGCTATCCCTTCGATACTATGGACAAGCCATATCTTTCGCTACTTTCCATGCTAATACCTACTAACGACGCTTTTGTTGGTATGGACAGTATTGAAATTCCAACCGAGCCGGGTACCTACACTTATTACCTTAATGCATACGACGCCGGTACTGAGCTTAACGATGAATTAAATAGTGCCCGTACAGATGTTGTTGAAGCTGGGACCGGAAACGCGCTGGGTGGATATGGCGTACCGGGTGTTGCCGGTGGCGGCGCTCCCACTCGTATTGTTGATTTGGGTACAGGTGGCACGGGTGTAGGTGCACAAATCGTTAATGGCGAAATTGAAGATGGTGAAGATGGCCCAGTACACATCCACCGCAATGCGCTTGGTGATACTGATAGCGCCGCTGGTGCCAGTGATCTGGACTCTACCGTACACCGTTGGTTGAACCCAGTAGCACGTGTAGTTATTACTGTTCCTGCATCTTAAGGAGCCAATACGATGAATAATCCAATAATTAAACTCAGTACATTATTGATGCTTTCAGCGCTTCTTGCTGCCTGCGGCGACGATGGTGATACAGGCCCTCAAGGACCAGCGGGTCCGCAGGGGGAAGCAGGTACTGACGGACAAGATGGTACGGATGGCCAGGACGGTTCGGACGGACAAGACGGTATTAATGGTAATTCAGCGGTTTATACCGTACAAATTACCAATTTAACCTACTCTCAGCCCTTTGCACCTGCCGCAGTCATATTGCATGAGTCAGGCTTCCATTCATTTAATGAAGGCGAGCCAGCCAGCATGGGCATTGAAATAATGGCTGAAGGCGGTGACCCGTCTATGGTCATTACTGAAGCCATGGACTCCACGGACTTTTTGGATGCGCAAAACTCTGGGGGCATATTGGGTCCTCGCTCAATGGGCGCAGAACTAACTCTAGTGGTTCCAGAACTCGATGCTGACGACCTGCGCCTTACGGTAACGACCATGCTGGTCAACACCAACGACGCATTCACCGGCTTAAACGCTGCGAATGTAAGCAACATGGCGGTTGGTGATATAAAAACGTTCATGACAGTGACTTGGGATGCGGGTACAGAAGCAAACACAGAAACAGCTGCTACTATGCCAGGCCCTGCCGCTAGTGCAGCGGGTGGCGGCGGAGAAGCTGCGGGCTATGATGTGGTGAGGGATGATCTTGCCGATGCAGTAAGACTTCACCAAGGTGTAGTCACTAGTGCAAACGCTGACGATCCAAGCCGTGAGGGCCTATCTACATCGGTACTAACCGAGGCCCATCGCTTTGATTTCCCAACGAGCCGCGTGGTGATAACCCGAACCCGTTAAATGGTCAAACGCAGTACCACCTGAAAGCGCCCTATTACTCAGGTAATGGGGTGTTTTTACTTTTGTGCGAAGGGGAAACGGAGATAAAACTTAACGGGAATAAGAAAGATAAGCGCTGGCTTTGCTGAGTAGATAAACTTCACAAAACCAGGCAAATACGTTATTTGATAAGCTATTTAATAAGTTACTTAATAAGCTACTTAATAACTTTAAGGGTAGGTTTACCCTTCTTAGGTGGAACAGGTGCGTCTTTCACGTCGCTTGCATCAGCATCTTCCAGCGACGTCGGGCCGCTAGGTTGAGAAACATCTTCAGATGTTTCTGGACGCTCTTGCTGCGCACGAGCCACATCTTCTTCAGTGGCGAATACTGTACCTGCACCATTTTCTCTTGCGTAAATAGCCATTACCGCTTCACAAGGCATACTTAATCTTCTAGGTTGCCCAGAGAAGCGCGCTTGAAACGATAAGCCATCTAAATCAAGAGAAAAGTTAACACACGCACTAGGTGATACGTTTAAAACGATCTGGCCGTCTTTAACGAATTCCTGCGGCACTTCAACCAACTCGTTGGTTGCATCTACCACAATGTACGGCGTTAAGTCGTTATCAACAATCCACTCATAAAAAGCCCTAAGCAAATAGGGCTGGTTTGACGTCATAGATGTCATAGCGGGTTGTGGATCTCACGCTCTTGGTCAGTCAAAGACGCTTTAAATGAACTACGAGAGAAAATACGGTTCATGTAAGCGTTAATTTCTTTGCTGCCAGCACCGTTTAGTTCAATACCTAGTGCAGGTAAACGCCATAATAGCGGAGCAAGGTAGCAATCAACTAAGCTGAACTCTTCGCTCATAAAGTAAGGCATTTCACCAAATACAGGCGCAAGAGATAGCAAAGCTTCACGCAGCTCGTTACGTGCTGCTTCTACATCACCTTCGCCACGGAAAATACGGGCAGCAAGCGAGTACCAGTCTTGCTCGATGCGGTGCATCATAAGGCGGCTCTGACCACGTGATACTGGGTAAACCGGCATAAGTGGTGGATGAGGGAAACGCTCATCAAGGTATTCCATGATGATGTGCGACTTGTAAAGTACAAGCTCGCGATCAACTAGAGTTGGAACAGTACCGTAAGGGTTAAGCTCCAACAGATCTTCAGACAAGTTGCTAGGATCTGTGTAGCTGATTTCAACACCCACACCTTTTTCTGCCAACACAATACGCACCTGGTGGCTATAAATATCAATTGTGTCAGAGAACAACGTCATAATAGAACGTTTATTCGCGGCTACGGCCATTCAATTTCCTCCGTCGAGAAACAAGTTTACGCTTACAAACGGTAAGCTTATTACGTTAACTCGTGCTACCTGAAGACCCTATTTATTAGGATTTTCAGATAGCACGAGTAAATACCAAAAAAGGGGGCGAGAAGCCCCCTTTTCATATTATACATAAATCTGTGCGATTAGTGCACTTCTCGCCAGTATTCTTTCTTCAGTAAGTAAACAAATACAAACAATACTGCGATAAAGATAAGTACCCACTTACCGATTTTGTGAGATTCAAGTTTAGAAGGCTCACCTGTGTACTCTAGGAAGTTCACGATATCGGCAACAGCTTGGTCGTACTCGTCAGGAGACATTGCGCCAGTACCATCTGACTTAATGCCTACATAACGCTTAACCATCTCTCCATCAACCATTTGCTCTTCATAAGTACGTGTTGGCGTACCTTGAAGTGGTTGAAGTACGTGTGGCATACCTACTTCTGGGAATACTGTGTTGTTCACACCAAATGGGCGGCTTTCGTCAACATAGAAAGAGCGCAGGTAAGTGTAAATCCAGTCTTCGCCACGAACACGAGCCACTAGCGTTAGGTCTGGTGGAGCAGCACCGAACCAGCCAGCAGCGGCTTCTTCTGGCATTGCACGAGTGATGTAGTCAGACACTTTTTCACCCGTGAACTGCAGGTATTCTTGACCTAGTTCGTCAGGAATACCCAAGTCTTGGAATGAACGCTGATAGCGCTGATACTTCATTGAGTGACAGCCTAAGCAGTAGTTCATGAACAATTGTGCACCGCGTTGTAAAGACGCCTTATCGGTTAAATCGATAGGCGCTTTATCTAGGTGTACGTTCCCGCCTGCCGCAAGCGCTACGCCAGGTAGGAAGAAGGCTAAAAAGCACATCATTTTTTTCATTTAGAAATCCTCTCTGGCACAGGTTTAGTGTTTTCGTTTTTGCTGTACAAGAACAGTGCTACGAAGAAACCGAAGTACATTACCGTTGCAACTTGCGACGCAATGATTTTCCAGTTTTCTTGCGGTGTACCACCTAGGTAACCTAGGAAGATAAACACAATTGCAAACACGATAAGGTTTACTTTGTGTAGGCCACAACGATAGCGCCATGACTTAACACGACCACGATCTAACCAAGGCAGGGCAAATAGCGCAGCAATTGCACCGAACATTGCTAATACACCGAATAGCTTATCAGGAACCGCTTTTAGTACCGCGTAGAACGGTGTGAAGTACCAAACAGGGAAGATATGCTCTGGTGTTTTAAGTGGGTTAGCAATTTCAAAGTTAGGGTGCTCTAGGAATTTACCGCCCATTTCAGGGGCAAAGAACAGCACGTAAGTGAACAATGCTAAGAATACACAGAACGCCACAAGGTCTTTAAGTACGATGTGTGGGAAGAACGGCAATACGTCATCAGCAATGTCGTACTTGCTTGTGTAGTATTCATGAATTTCATACTTCGTCTTTTCAGACTCAGGTAGTGAACCTTTCTTGTGCTTGATAGCGATACCATCAGGGTTGTTAGAACCCACTTCGTGAAGTGCAATAATGTGAAGGAACACAAGAATAACGATAACCAACGGCAACGCAATAACGTGTAATGCGAAGAAGCGGTTTAGTGTTGCGCCAGAGATAACGTAGTCACCTTGTAGCCAGATAACAAGGTCAGGACCAACAACAGGAATAGCACCAAATAGTGATACGATTACCTGCGCCCCCCAGTAAGACATTTGTCCCCAAGGTAGAACGTAACCCATGAAAGCTTCTGCCATAAGCGCTAGGTAAATAAACATACCAAACACCCATAGAAGCTCACGAGGCTTCTGATAAGAGCCGTAAATCATGCCACGGAACATGTGTAGATATACCACAATAAAGAACGCTGATGCGCCAGTACTGTGCATGTAACGAATGATCCAACCGTAGTCGATCTCACGCATGATGTATTCAACAGAAGCAAATGCGCCTTCTGAAGATGGAACGAAGTTCATGGTCAACCAAATACCAGTAACAATCTGGTTTACCAAAACAATAGTTGCTAGAAAACCGAACACATACCAGAAGTTCATGTTCTTTGGAGCAGGATATTGAAGAGCGTGCATATTCGCAACGCGCATCATTGGGATGCGTTCTTCAATCCAACCTAGGAAAGCATTCATATTACACGGCCTCCGCTTCTGAACCGATGATGATGTTATTGTCATCAACGAATTGATATGGCGGTACAACCAGGTTCAACGGTGCAGGAACGTTTTGGAATACACGTCCAGCCATGTCGAATTTCGAACCGTGGCACGGGCAGAAGAATCCATCTGGAACGCCTTCAACCACTTCTTCAAATGCACCGTCTTTAAGATGCTGTGGAGAACAACCCAGGTGAGTACAGATACCAACAAGGATAAGGTACTCTTCCTTCATTGAACGGAAACGGTTTTGAGCAAAGGCAGGCTGCTGCTCAGCTTCAGAGTTAGGATCTTTCAGCTTATCTTCGTGCGTGCCTAATTCTTCAAGAATTTCTGGCGTACGACGTACAATCCACACAGGCTTGCTTCGCCACATCACACGTACTAACTGTCCAGGCTCAATCCCGCTGATATCTACTTCAACGTCAGCACCGGCGGCTTTCGCTTTGGCGCTTGGATTCCAGGACGCAATAAAAGGCACAGCAGCACCAACGACACCTACACCACCAACTACCGACGTGGCAACGGTCAAGAACCGACGACGAGTGTTGTTTTCTGGCTGGTTTTCATTGTGTGCAGACTCTGTTGCATCTACAGATACATTGCTCATCCACATTTCTCCAGGTTTGGATAATTATGATGTGTAACCCAAGCTTATACTGGTTTTATCACGCTTGCGTCATGCATCATATGGCTTGTCATGACAGCGACGTAACAGTAAAAATTTACTGGTTTACGAGGTCACGAAAGTTTTCAAAATTTTCGACCGCAAATGATAAAAGAAAAGCCCTTATAAACACAAGGTTTTACTGATATTTAAGCGATAATTTAATTCAAAAGGTGTGTTTAGGTTTAGTGAGGGAAAGGCCTAAAATCAAGGTTTTGAAGAATATTTGGTTAGATAACACCAGCAAATTAAACCTTTGTTATGAATTGTAGAGGCTTGAAGGCTTTACTGAATGTGGGACGCAGGCAACTTGTAATCGAAAAAAAGCAATAAAAAACCCGGCATAGGCCGGGTTTTTGCAAATACAAAAAACGTAAAAATTAACGCTTTGAGAATTGTGGACGCTTACGCGCTTTGTGTAGACCAACTTTCTTACGTTCAACGCGACGTGCGTCACGAGTAACGAAGCCAGCTTTACGAAGTGCTGGACGTAGTGTTTCATCATACTCCATAAGAGCACGAGTAAGACCGTGACGGATTGCACCCGCTTGACCGTTAGAACCACCGCCTTTAACAGTGATGTATACGTCGAACTTTTCAGTCATTTCAACAAGTTCAAGTGGCTGACGAACAACCATGCACTCTGTTTCACGACCAAAGTACTCGTCAAGAGCGCGTTGGTTTACTTTAATGCTACCTGTGCCTGGACGTAGGAACACACGAGCAGTAGAACTTTTGCGGCGGCCTGTGCCGTAGTATTGAGTATCTGCCATGTTAATAGCTCCTTAAATGTCCAAAACTTGTGGTTGCTGTGCGGTGTGCTTGTGCTCTGCACCTGCGTAAACTTTCATTTTACGGAACATTGCGCGACCTAGAGGGCCTTTTGGCAACATGCCTTTAACTGCTTTTTCAATAACCATTTCTGGCTTGTGAGCAATTAGTTTTTCAAAGTTTGTCTCTTTAAGACCACCTGGGTAACCAGAGTGCGCATAGTACATTTTGTCTTGCGCTTTACGGCCTGTTACCGCAACTTTCTCAGCATTGATTACTACGATGTAATCACCAGTGTCCACGTGAGGTGTGTACTCTGGCTTGTGCTTACCACGAAGGCGTAGTGCGATTTCAGAAGCCAAACGGCCTAGAGTTTTGTCTGTGGCGTCTACCACATACCAGTCACGTTGTACCGTTTCTGGCTTAGCAACAAAAGTTTTCATTTTCAAATTCACCCGAATAATATCGTCGTTACTGATTTCTGAACACCAGAAATCACCTTAAAATCAACACAATGACCCCTTCGAGCCGGCTGATTCTTCCACCTTCCCAAAGGTGGGCGTAACTGGGCAGGGCGCGAATTATACAGGAATTGAAGGAAATGCGAACCCCTAAGAACAAAAAATATGGATAAAATTCCATCATCTGCCGATGACATAGAAACCGATTTGAGGTAACGTCGAAACGTTATATTTGAAACCGTTATAAAAACAAAATGAAAATGTCTCGCTTCGTAGCTTCAATGATGATGCTACACACGCTACTTATGGCCAGTGTTAATGCTGAGGAGTTAGTATATACACGTGCGTTTGCCGATGATGATTATGGAAGTTATCACGTAGCTGTACTCAGTGCAGTTATCGCAGCAACACCAGAATACGGTGATGTTGCTTTAACCCCTCACCCCCATCCTATGAGTCAGAGTCGTCAGCTTGTTACTTTGCTAAAAGGCGATGCGGATGTAATGTGGAGTGTCACCAACAGTAACCGAGAGCAGCGTCTTCTGCCCATTAAGTTACCACTGCTGAAAGGTTATTCAGGTTATCGCGTATTGGTGATTAACCCTTCTGAGCAGTCCAGTTTTGCCCAACAAACCGGCGAAGCATTAAAGCAATCAACCATGGTTCAAGGCGCAGACTGGCCAGATTTAAGTGTACTTAAAGCAAATGGCTATAACGTAAGTGGTGAAGATTGGAGCCTTTGGTTCCATTCTATGTACTCTATGGTAGATAAGGGGCTAGTTGACGCTTTCCCCAGAAATATCATAGAAGTACACCGCGATTTAGAACGCCACAAAGATAAGCATGTCTCTTTAGAGCAGTTCCACCTATTAAAATACCCCAACTATGAGTACTTTTTTGTTAGCCCGGATAACCTTGCCCTCGCGAATAGATTGAGATTAGGTCTTGTCAGGATTCTAGATGATGGAGAACTCGAACGTATCTTCGATAGCTTCGAAGGGCACAGAAAAGCAGAAATGCTTGCCGATGCTGAAAGTAGAAAAATTCACGAGCTCGGCAACCCAACAATACCTTACAAACTAGATTACGCGCGGTGGGACAAATACAAAGATTTAGCAATACGCGCGCTCGAAAAAGAGATGTCAGAGTAAAACACCAAGCACTTAAGGTTTTCTTAAGGTCTCTCGTTTAGTGTTTTGATTTGTTTTTTTATCAATGAGTTTTTTATGCGTGTACTGCTTGTAGAGGACGATAGGCCGTTGTCTGACGCCCTCGCCCTTTCACTAAAGAATGCCAACTTCACGGTAGACTGTGTTTATTCAGGCGCAGATGCTCTTGCAACACTTAGAGCGGGCCAAAGTGACATTGTCATTCTTGACTTGGGTTTACCCGACACTGATGGCCTCGACGTACTAAAATCTATTCGAAAGAAAAACGCAACGCTTCCTGTGTTGATATTAACTGCACGGGATAAAACACTAGACAAAATCTCTGGCTTAGATGCAGGCGCCGACGACTACTTACCTAAACCGTTTGAAATAGAAGAACTGTTAGCTAGGATTAGAGTACTTGAGCGTCGTCTGAGCACAGCATCTCACACCATTGTTAGTGTTAAGAATGTCAGCCTTGATACTGCCCATCATACGCTTACTATCGACAATCAAAACGTTCACTTACCTCGACGTGAACTCATGCTACTAAAAGCGCTTATTGAAAACGCAGGGCGCATACTGAGTAAAGATCAGCTGGAAAATAAACTTTATGAGTGGGGAGAGGAAGTGGCAAGCAACACAATAGAAGTACACGTGAGTAATTTGCGTAAGAAAATGCCTCCTGAGTTTATTAAGACTATTCGAGGCGTCGGTTATTGTATTTCAAAATCGGGGGAGTGAATTGTCTTCAATTCGCCGCTTTCTAATTCTTACACTGATCAGCGCGCTTGTTTTAGTGATATTTAGTGCAGCACTTAAAGGCTACCGCGCAACACTGGGTATATCGAATACCTTGTTAGATAACGAGTTAGTTGAGCTATCCCGGGCAATCTCATACGTAGATAGCGGCACCCGCACACAGCAACAGACACTTTTCTTCCAGGTATGGAAACAAGGCAAGCTGGCCAGCTCTTCTACTGACGCGCTAAGCACGCCATTAACCAGCTTCTCCGAGGGTTTTTCTGAAGTAAACGCACTGGGTACACGCTGGCGGGTACATACCCGGTTTAACCCGAATAATGATAGCTGGTATATGGTAGCTCAACCCGTAAGTAGTCGCTTCACTTTAACTGACTCGCTAACTGTAGCCGCCATCACCCCTTTTATAATTAGTGTGCCTATTCTTGCATTCATTCTCTTTTTTGGCATTACTTGGGGACTATCGCCGTTAAAACACTTATCAAAACTCCTTGCCAGCCGCCAGGGTAATGATTTTTCTACCATTGCGTTATCCCGTGAGCCCAGTGAACTTAGCCCTGTTGTTACTACGTTAAACACCATGTTCACGCGACTGAATTCAGCATTCGAACGAGAGCAGCAATTCGCATCAAACGCGGCGCATGAGCTTAGAACTCCGCTCAGCGTGATGAAAATAAACATTCACAATATAGCGAACGAGTTAGGTGAAAAAGGTCACGTGTTGACTCCGCTCAAAGCAGACACTGATAGAATGATCCACGCGGTAAATCAATTCCTTTTGCTTACTCGCACCAGCCCAGAAACGTTTGCAGAACAGCGAGAACCTGTAAATGTGCGCGTGGTCGCGCAAGAGGTGATTAGTGACCTATACGGCGCTATTGAAAATAAAAACCAAGAGATAGCACTGGAAGGAGAAGAAGCTTGGTTGCTAAGTTCTCAATTTGTCCTTTACACCTTGCTTCAGAACTTAGTGAGCAATGCGAGTAAATACTCTCCTAGCGGTGCACAAATAATTATTAAGATTGAACGACGGAAAGACGAGCTTATTTTAAGCGTCTGCGATTCTGGGCCAGGCATCCCTGCTGACCAGCGCGCTGTCGTGCTAAACCGGTTCAAAAGAGCATCTAACAGCTCGCCTCATTCGGGAAGCGGCTTGGGGCTAGCCATTGTAGAACAAATCGTTGTATTACACGGGGCTGAGCTCTCTTTAGATGAAAGTTCGCTCGGGGGATTAGAAGTTAGGGTGGCATTTTCCAATGACTACATACTCTAAGATTTCTTTATTCTGCTTTTCAGCCCTTTGTGCTTTTTATACGCCCCTTGCGTTCGCCTTACCTGAAGTGGTGGTGGAAATTAAAGAGCACTTATTCTTTCCTCAGGAAGTGATTGTGCCTGCAGGGCAAAAAGTAAAGCTAACCTTTGTCAATTTCGATGATACTCCCGAAGAAATAGATAGCTTTTCTTTGAACA
Organism: Alteromonas sp. AO-Serp; assembly: GCF_017849675.1. Lineage (NCBI taxonomy): Bacteria > Pseudomonadati > Pseudomonadota > Gammaproteobacteria > Alteromonadales > Alteromonadaceae > Alteromonas > Alteromonas sp. AO-Serp. The sequence continues at coordinate 12,283 of NZ_JAFLMX010000029.1, read as the reverse complement.
GAGAAAAAGTGATATTTGCGAAAAGCCGAGGGACCATCTTTATTGGCCCATTAAAAGCCGGTGAGTATCCTTTTTTTGGCGAGTTTCATCCTAATAGCGCAGTAGGAAAGGTAGTAGTTAAAAGCAAAGAGGACACGCTGGATGCTAATTAATACTGTCGTTCTCTTCTTGCGTGACACCTTGCCCATATTCCTGCTCATTAGTGTATTGCTGGCGCTGCCGCGTGTGTCTACGCTTGCCGTTGCGTGGCGGGTGTTGCTGCTGGTATTGCTCGCTGTATTTACCTACCCCCAGCTAGGACTGGTATCGCAGCTATCAGAAGGTGCCGGATTTGAGTATCTCAAATCAATACTGTTTTTTATTGCGTGGTTGGGTATGTGCCTTGTTGTCCTTTTGCCGTCACGCATGTCGAATAGGTTCAGTCTAGGCCTCACCCTGCTAGTAATAGGTATTGGCTTACCCAATTCGCTGCACTTTTTAGTTTATTTTGTTTCCGAGTTATCACGTAATAGTGATAGTACGTTATTGCTCTTGGGCACTATCATTGGTCTGGGTATAAGTATTAGCATCGCGATTCTACTTAATATTTTGCTCACCCATTTTGTTAGCAAGCGAGCAACATACTTTTTTGCAACCACATTTGTGGCAGCTCAAACCGCTAATATCGCATTACTATTGGAACAAACTGACACCTTCCCATCGCCAAGGCAGCTATGGGATAGCAGCACAATAATTAGTGACAATAGCGAATATGGTCATCTTCTAAATTCTCTCGTTGGCTATGAGGCTACGCCCTCGACGAGCTATTTATTGGTGTTTTTCTTCGCACTTATCGTGCCTAATTTAATTGCTTTCTTTTCTTCAAAAAAGAGATTCTCTGATGAAATTCAGGAGGTCGCACAGTGAGACGTTTTCTCCTTACTGCTATCGCATTATGCGCCGTGTTTTCAAGTAACGGTTATGCAGATAATTTTACCGTAGATAAGGTTTATCACCCTTATGTATTACCCTTTGAACGTGAGTTTGAGTGGCGACTTACCTCAAGACAAAATGACGATGGCAATGTTTTAATGCAACGCTTCTCATTCGGCCATGCACTTTCAGAGTTTATGATCCTCGAGACATACCTTGTCGGTGCGCGGGATGAAAATGAAGATTTTGGCTTAGAAAGCTACGAAGTAGAGTTACGCTGGATGATGACTGAACAAGGGCGATACTGGGCTGACTGGGCAACGCTGTTTGAGCTGGAAAAGCAGCACAATACCGATGACTGGGAAGTTAAAGCGGGGATATTAACAGAAAAAGAATTTGGCCAATTCAGTTTAACAACTAACGTTAGCTTGGTGTACGAGTGGGGTCAAACTGTTGAGAATGAATGGGAAAGCGAATTTAAAGCCAAGTTTAGGTATCGCTGGATCCCTGAAGTACAACCTGGATTGGAAGTGTATGTAGCAGAGGACTTTATCGGGGTTGGTCCAGCATTCATGGGTATAAAACGCTTTGACCGACAGAAGCAGTTAAAATGGGAACTGGGCTTTATTGCTGGACTAAATGGTGACAGTAAAGATCACACACTTCGCATGTCCTTGGAATACGAATTTTAATGCAAGTTTGTACTTTAGCGCCTAACTTAAGCTTTCCTTAAGGTTCAACATTTAAAGTGCACGTCATTCGATGATTTACCAAATATTCTTATGCACCAGTTTGACGTCAGTGTTGTTTTACCTGCTAAAAATGAAGCCAAAAACCTTTCTGCTTTGTTACGAGAAATTGCAGAAGTGGTTCCAAGTACAACGACAGAAATTATTGTTGTTGATGACGGTAGCAGCGACGACTCCCTAGCCTTGCTGCATAACCTTTCAAGCACCTTGCCGGTAAGTTGTCGTGTCATCGTCCACCCTATGAGCTGCGGTCAAAGCACTTCGGTTTTTCACGGCGTTTTACAGGCAAAAGGAAAGTGGATCATCACCCTTGATGCTGATGGGCAAAACGATCCTGCTGATATACCGCGACTTATTCGCGCAGCTAAAGAGACTAATGCAGCGCACTTCTGCGTTATCGGGCATCGTCAAAAGCGAAAAGATACCCCGTGGAAGCGATTTCAGTCTAAAGTTGCCAATCGTGTTCGCCAGTGGATCCTACAGGACGACACACCAGACACGGGCTGTGGCTTGAAACTCCTCCCAAGAAGTACCTTTTTACTTTTGCCCTACTTCGACCATATGCACCGATATATTCCCGCTTTAACTAAAAGGCTTGGAGGAGAAGTGGTATGTGTATCGGTCAATCATCGCGCCCGCTTAGAAGGTAAATCAAATTACACAGCGTGGAATCGTGGCTGGGCAGGAATCATCGATATGCTTGGCGTCAGATGGCTAATGTACAGAAATAAGCTTAATCACATTGCCAGCGGAATTGGTCATGAAGACTAATCTTCGCCGCCTCAAAAAATTCATAAAGTTTTTCATCGGGGCAGCAAGCATCGCGCTTGTCTGCTATGTGTCGCTTGAGGTCACTGGTGAACTATGGAAGCACGGTGATGATACAGATTGGTTGAATGCCTATATTTCAAATTTAAATTGGCAATCGCTGTGCATGATACTGAGTGGTTGTGTTGTACTTTTAACCATGGGTTTTCCCCGTCAGGCTGTCAGTTTTTTTTGCGGAGTGGGCTTTGGCGCATTGCAGGGAGGATTAATTGCTTTGTTGCTAACGGTATTGTCTGCATGCATAGCCTATGCATTAGCAAATGGCCCTCTGCGCTCACTTGCCGTCCGTCTTTTAGGTACAAAATTAAAGCCTGTTGAAAACAAACTGGCCAAGCGAAGTTTTCGCAATGTGCTAATTGTTCGTTTATTCCCTGTTGGCTCCAACCTAATCACAAACGCCGTCGCAGGTGTGCTAAGCGTTCCGTTTTTCCCGTTTATTGCTGCAAGTGCAATCGGCTTTGCGCCTCAAACTTTTTTGTTTACCTTACTTGGAAGCGGTTCTCGATTTGTCAGTTCCCTTGAACAGCCTTTACAAATTGGTGGCTTAATCATTAGCCTTCTTCTACTTCTATCCTTATCAGGCATTGCTCGTAGGAGTGAGCCGTCGTGAGGCTTATGCTTAATTTAAATAGCCATGCATCTACCCTGTTCTTTATTGCCTGTGCTCTGATATTTGTTGGTCTGGGTTTCAGAGATGCTTGGCCCCCCGATGAGCCCCGATTCGCATTGGTCGCAAAAGAGATGGTGAACAGCGGACAGTGGCTTGTGCCCATGCGCGGTGGCGAAATTTATCCAGACAAGCCCCCTGTGTTTATGTGGTGTATTGCCTTCTTTTACCTTATTACGGGTAGCCTGAAGGTGGCTATGCTCCTGCCTAACGCTATCGCAAGCCTTGTCACTTTGGGGTTAACCTACAAGCTATCGCTAAGACTTGCCAATGAAAAAGCGGCAATGTTGAGTATGCTCGTACTTCTACTGAGCCCTCAGTTCCTTATTCAAGCCAAATTCGCTCAAATAGATGCCCTTGTCGCCTGCTTTATTTGGATTGGCGTCTACGGACTCATTCAGCACTTTTATGTGCATGTTAATTGGCGGTGGTACTTTGCAGCATGGTTCTTTATGGGGCTTGGGATCATAACCAAAGGCGTTGGCTTTTTACCTGTTCTTTTATTTATCCCCATTGCATTTTTCGCATTTACCAGCGGCTCACATCGCGGCAAGTGGTCATTGCGCATGTTGTTTGGCCCCTTAATCATGCTATCAGTTGTGGCGATGTGGCTTGCACCTCTGCTTTATCTTGGTTTGGTAAAACAAGAGCCTCAAATACAACAATACTTGTCGAACATTTTGTTTAAACAAACGGCTGAGCGATATGCCAATGCCTGGCACCACATAGAGCCCTGGTATTACTATATTGTTGAAGTTATTCCTGTATTTTGGATAACTCCAATTGCCATACTTGTATCAAAAGCTAAGTCGTTAAAAAATGTACTTACTCACAACCCCGCTTACTCACCCTTGTTGATATGGGTAATATTGGTTGTCATTTTCTTTAGTATCAGCCCAGGTAAACGTGGTGTTTATGTTTTACCGGCACTGCCTGCGTTGAGTATGGTTGCTGGTCTGGTACTTGCGAATTCGACTGTATCAAGAGGGTTGGTGCTTTTTGCGCGCGCAGTTACTTCGTTAATATCTGCCGTTTTATTGATTGCTGGCTTAGCACTGCTTTTTCACGAGCCCACCGCTGCTAAGCTGATGACGCGCTTTGACAGCGACAGCGAAACCCTTGTTCGTTTAAGCATAGTATTACTTGTACTCGGATTCGCTGGGCTTTGTACTCATATTGTCTACTATGTTTACAATAAAAAGCGCAACGCAGGGGATGGAGAATTACTCGCCCGCCAATTACTGGCATGGCTTTTCATTTTAACTGTAATTCCTTCCACATTCGGTGCATGGCTGCTAAACGAATACCGTACTCCCCGTATAGTCCTTCAAAATGCAGAAAGCCAAATAAGTAATATGTTGACGAACGATTCAACTGCCTTCGAGGTAGGGATAGTCAGCTTTAAAGAACAGTATTTGCTTTATTCACCCTTTGAAATGGCTCATTTTGGTTACCATACCCCTAAAGAAGTAGAAAACGGTACAGCGTGGGCTTGGCTGGCTAATACTTCCGAGCATTCCCGCGAGCAGATAAAGATTTCAGGCCAGCGGGTTAGACCGCCAATACGTCAACGCTTTTTGTTAGTTCCAAGTGACTACAAATTTCAATGTGTAGACTTATCACAAGCCACTTCACTGGGTGTAGCCCACCGTGACGAATGGTTGTTGCTTCCTGCCACTGCTGCGAACGCTACCTGTGATTTACCGGCTAACGGCCCAGTTTTTAATAGCTATGACGGCTCAAGCGATTAATTAGCTTCGGCGTTCTTAACATTTTGGGCTGACATTTATAAAAGTTTTTCCCACTTAAGGTTCTCTTAAGGTCTCGCGTAAATACTCATAACATCGCAAAACCAATGAGCATGTTTATGAGTCACGTTTTAGCTTCTGTTCCAACCCAGGTTGCGAGTCAGCAATCTGCGATTGTCTCAAAGGAAAAGCCCGCTATAACCTTTATCGCGGCAAAACATGGACATAATGCCCGCCGCCGTATTGAAGCGTTTATAGCGAGTGGTTTTAAAGCTCGCTACAACGCGCGAGTGACTTCTTTTATGCCTATGCTGTTTGCTATTGAAGCTGATGGAGTTAAAGCCGCCGCAGGCGCAAGATTTGCCGCATATGATGGTGAGTATAATTCTCTTTTTATAGAGCAATACCTTAACACTTCGGTAGAAACTGCCCTCACCCTACAAGGGATAACCGTAAACAGAGCGCATATTGCTGAAGTTGGTAACCTTTTTAGCAGTGCATCGCGCTATACCCTCCCTTTGTTATTTGCCCTGTTCTTCGTTTTAAAACGATGTGGTAGCAAATATCTGGTTTTCAGTGCGACCTCACAGCTTACCTCTTTACTCATGGGCGCGGGTATTCAACTCCACCCCCTTGTTAAAGCCGATGTGTCAAAACTTCAAGGGAATAGCGATGACTGGGGCACCTATTATGACACCGCTCCTCAGGTTACTGCCCTGTCGCTACATCACGTAACCCAACACATTATTGGCTGCCCTGAACTTAATGCTCATTATCAACGTGCAATTGAGCTTATTTCCGCAAATGTGGATGCGTTAACGCAAAATATCTGCACAAAAAAGGAAACAGCGTATGTTGCTTAATCAGTATATAAACGGGCATGACGATGACGTTGCGCTTAAATGCAAAGACGGTTCAATGACTTACCGCGCCCTTTTGAGCGCCGTCGAGAACCTCGCAAGCTGGATAACAAACCACAATGCCGAGAGGGTCGGCATTGCCTTTGACAATAGCTTTGCATGGGTGATTGCTGATTTAGCCTGCCAACAGGCTAACGTTTGCTGCGTCCCCGTTCCGCTATTTTTTACCGCTTCCCAACAAGAACATGTATTAAATGAGAGCCAGTGTCACTTTTTATTGACCAATCGCGGTGGTGAACTAAGTGAATGGAGTGAGTCACCGACTGTTATTGATAGCGAACACGACATTGTCGCTCATCCACTCAAACATGACTCTCGTGTATACACACCTGTAGGTACTAACAAAATAACCTTTACTTCTGGCTCTACGGGCTCACCGAAAGGCGTGTGCCTGTCAACTGAATCGCAATGGAAAGTTGCCCATTCTATTGAGCGTGCTGTTCAACCTGAAATAGTGAACCACCTGTGTTTACTTCCATTGTCTACCCTTCTTGAAAATATTGCAGGTGTCTACGCCCCTCTGTACCACGGCGGCACGGTTTATTTAGCCACGGCATGTGAGCGCGGATTTCAAGGAAGCAAACTCGTCGATCCAAACGCACTGCTGTCACTGATAGACCGCGTTCAACCATCGTCTGTGATTTTGGTGCCCGACTTGCTAATGGTGCTAGTACAGGCATGTAATCAGGGCTGGATACCACCTTCATCACTAATGTTCATTGCTGTTGGCGGTGCACATGTAGCGCCCACTTTGCTGGCGCAAGCTCAAGCGAAGGGACTACCAGTATTTGAAGGTTATGGCTTATCTGAAGCGGTATCAGTATCAACATTGAACACGCCCAATTGCAATACGATGGGCAGTGCCGGAAAAACGCTTGGTCATAATCAACTGCACATCGAAGAGGGTGAAATTGTAGTTACAGGCAACCACTTTCTGGGCTATCTGAATCAACCTTCCTCATTTTATCCGACCCAGGTCAGAACCGGCGATTTAGGCTTTTTTTCTGACAACACACTTACGCTGAATGGGCGTATAAAAAACATAATGGTGAACAGCTTTGGCAGAAATGTATCGCCAGAGTGGATTGAATCTTTACTGCTGGGAACAGGACTGTTTAGGCAGGCTTTGGTGTATTGCGAAGCTAAACCCTACTGTGTCGCGCTCCTCGTACCCGCTTCCAATACTATTTCTAATACACAGATTCAAAGCACCGTGGCGCTTATCAATAAGCAGTTACCTGACTATGCGCAAGTTGTTAATTTCGCCACCATCGGTCTTTGTACGCCAGAAAACCAACTGCTTACCCCAACGGGAAAACTGAAGCGTGACGCAATAATTGCCCGCTACGCGACTGACTTAGACATGCTCTACCAGGGCCAAGACCAACACCAGTACAGCGTTCAAAGTACAACAGCATTTTCTTCTCAATTTGTTATCAAGGAATAATTTATGAACTTCTATCAGCAACTTCAAAGCAACACCGAACATGCCAGACAGTCATTCTTACAGGCGCCGATTATACAGCGCTGCTTTAACGGTGATTTTAACCTAAACGACTATATTGCCTTTCTTCAACAGGCTTATCATCACGTTAAGTTTACTGTTCCCCTGCTTATGGCTACAGGTGCCAAACTCAACGAAGATAAGGAATGGCTAAGAGAAGCAATTGGTGAATACATTGAAGAAGAAATGGGTCACCAAGAGTGGATCCTTAACGACCTTGCAGCCTGTGGCGTTGATAAAGAACAGGCGAGGATTAGTCAGCCTGCACCCGCCACCGAATTAATGGTTGCCTATGCTTTTGATGCAATAGCACGCAAAAGCCCACTGTATTTCTTCGGCATGGTATTCGTTTTAGAGGGCACAAGTATTGCGCTTGCCGACGCGGCTGCAAAACAAATCAAAGACAAGTTATCTCTGCCTAAATCAGCGTTTAAATACCTTACCTCTCACGGTGCGCTAGACCAAGAGCACATTGTTTTCTTTGAAGGGCTTATGAACAAAATTACTGACCCCAAAGAGCAGCAAATGATCATTCACAGCGCGAACATGTTTTATCGCTTATACGGAGATATCTTTCGCGAATTAACACCTGAACACGGCTTGGAACAGGTTGCTTGAATTCAAGGGTTTACCTCTGGTGGTTATCCCCCGAGGTAAATTGCTAACACGTTAAGGTAAATACAATGAATATTCAGTGGCGTAATCAAGTGGTACTTCTTACAGGTGCAACTGGTGGTATTGGTCAAGCAATAGCCAAGGCGCTTGATGAAAAAGGCGCGCACATTATCCTAACTGGCAGAAGTAAGGCGAAGCTCGAACAGCTGCAACAAAATTTAACCCTTCATCATACTGCCATTGTGGCTGACATTACGTCAGATGAAGGCAGAGATAGAGTAGTAAGTGCCTGCCAACGACGTCCTTTAAGTATTCTGGTTAACAATGCTGGCATTACCTATGTGGGCGAGTTTGATGGCACCCCAATCGAGTCAATTGTGTCGACAAATATGCTGGCCCCGATGCTACTAACCCAACGCCTACTGCCGTTACTCGAACGAAGACCGTCTGCGCACGTCGTGAATGTAGGCTCAGCTTTTGGGAGCATAGGTTTTGCTGCGCACGGAACCTACTGCGCAACTAAATTCGCTTTGAAAGGCTGGACGGAAGCGATGCACAGGGAATTCAGCGATAGCAAAATTAAATTTCACTATCTAGCGCCACGCGCAACGCGTACCGATATAAATGACGATCGCGCTAATGCGCTAAATGAGGCATTGGGCAACCAGACAGACGAGCCTGATGCAGTAGCACAAGCATTCATTAAACAGTTAGAAAACAATTTGCCAAGGGTCGCGCTAGGACATGCTGAACGCTTTTTTGCCAAGCTTAACGCGCTAGTTCCCAGTGTTGTTGACAATGCGTTGGCAAAGAAACTTCCAACAATTAAACGCTATGCCTTTCAAAAAACGCGATCACAAGACAAACAGACCAGCGCTCAAAACGAAACCCGTCTGGGTAACAAGCTGGTTTAACACGAGGACATTATCATGAAGAAATTAACCACGTTTAGCACCACGGTAATTCTGGGACTCGGTCTGGCATTAAGTCACACTGCTATAGCTCAAGCTAACGAAGTCACAGAAAGTACAGCGCCGACATCAGCCTTAAGCGAAACGGCTACCAGCCCTTTAAAGATACTTCAGCATCAATGGGCACATATTAACTATGAACTTGATGATGCAGAAAAGGAAAAAGCATTCGTCGCCCTTATTAATACCGCTAAATCTTTCGTAAAGGAAGAACCCAATAACCCTGAGTTATTGATTTGGCAAGGCATAATTCAATCCAGTACAGCCGGTGCCAAAGGGGGGCTTGGTGCTCTGGACTACGCAAAGGATGCGCGTAAGAGTTTCGAACATGCAATGCGACTAGATGAAAATGCACTCTCGGGCTCAGCGATGACCAGTCTGGGCGTGCTGTACCATAAGCTTCCGGGTTGGCCTATTAGCTTTGGTAACGACAAAAAAGCTGAGAAATTGCTGAAGCATGCACTTGAAATAAACCCTGACGGGATAGACCCCAACTATTTCTACGCCGGGTTCTTGTTCGATAATGGAAAGTACGAGCAAGCGCTCAAGTTTGCCAAGAAAGCGCTCGACGCCCCAGCGCGCGCAGATCGTCCTATTGCAGATTCAGGTCGCAAAAGAGAGATCGCTTTATTGGAAGCGAAAATAGCGAGAAAAAGTTAGTCACCCTAAAGGTATACAGGGAAAGGCAATGCTCTTATTGCCTTTCCATTTTCAACAAGTATTAGATTTTCGCTACAAATACCGTTAGATTAGCCGCCGATTCAACGATAATTCATGAAATTACTAACAATTTTGTCGAGTTATCTCGTTTATTCCTAACTACCTCTATCTTATAAAGGCGACTTTTCATGCAGAAAAAGAATTTCTTCTCTCCTTTTCTATTCATCCTTATTACTACGTTGTCGATATCTACGGTTCATGCAAGCACCCCTGATTTACTACCGTTACAACACGCGTGGGCAAAAGCGAACTATAAGCTTGAAGGTGAAGCCCAATTAGAGGCATTTTCTACATTGATAGCGCAGGCGAAAGTGTTAGTCGAGCAATCAGAAAATAGCGCTGAAGCACTGACCTGGCTAGCTATCTCTCAATCAAGTACTGCAAGTGCGAAAGGCGGTTTAGGTGCCCTGGACTTTGCTGAAAGTGCGAAGGAAAATTTAGAACGTGCCATTGAAAAAGAGGAAGCGGTATTAGAGGGGATGGCGCTCACTGTATTAGCGGCACTTTATCATAAAGTACCAGGCTGGCCAGTTAGCTTTGGAAGCGATAAGAAGGCAAAACAATTATTTAAGCGTGCATTGGAAATTAACCCAGATGGTATGGACCAAAACTTCTTTTATGCTGAGTTTCTTTTCGACGATGGTGAATACGAAGAAGCCCAAGGGTTTTTAATCCGTGCTCAAAACGCGCCTGAAAAAATCAACCGCCCTCTAGCCGATAAAAAACGCAGAGAAGAGATTGCTATACTTCAGGCAAAATTGGATAAAAAAGCATAGTATCATTTGCTTCTTTGCGGGGCTATCGCGCGTCGCTTATGAGTTCGAAATAAGCAACATCCCCGCTTTTTGCGTGTAGAAAGGTGTATTTAACGCCTTTCTACATAAAAAGCGCATACATAGGTGGCACTTATCCTCATGTATAAATTGTAAACAGTTCTCATTCGGTATCAGCACTCCTATTATGAAAGAAAAAAGGAGTGGCCCAATGCCTAAAATCCCACGTTCCTCAGACAACGACTATACCCAAGAGATGAGCCGAACACGCCGCGAGTTTATTGCGCGCGAAACCGGCACTCAGCTAAATCACTTAGGACACTATTCTATCCCGCCTGAAACATTGTCGGGAAACATAGAAAACTTCGCCGGTGTCGCACAGGTTCCTATCGGCTTTGCAGGCCCGATGCTAGTGAACGGAGAGCACGCTAAAGGCGAGTTCTACGTTCCAATGGCCACAACAGAGGGTACACTAACAGCCAGCTACAGCAGAGGCATGCGTCTAACAAGAGAAGCAGGCGGTATAACGACCACCGTTATTGACGATGCTATGCAGCGAGCGCCTATGTTCGCGTTTTCTAACGCAAGAGACGCCCTCGAATTTGGCAAATGGGTTGAGCACAACTTTGAAGCCATCAAACGCGTCAGTGATAACACCACCAGCGTGGGCAAACTAAGGGATATCGAGCAGTACGCTGCGTCTAAGCTTCGCTGGCTAAGATTCAATTTCACCTGCGGCGATGCGGCTGGTCAGAACATGGTAAGCAAAGCCACTAAAGCAGGTTGTGAGTGGATACAAGCGAACTACCCACGTCCTATCGAGCACTTTGTACTTGCCGCTAATCTTGATACCGATAAAAAGCACTCTCACTTAAACTCTCTGCATACCCGCGGAAAGCGCGTTGTAGCAGAGATAACACTGCCAAAACACCTTATGACGGAGATTATGCATTGCCCGCCAGAGGCTTTGTTTAAACAGCGCCAATATTCAAATATGGGCGCATTGATGGCAGGCAGCGTTAACAATGGTGCGCATTTCGCTAACGGCATTACCGCCATGTTCATCGCTTGCGGGCAAGATGTCGCTAATGTGGCGGAGTCGTCTGCGGGGTTTACCTACGCTGAAATTATGCCAAATGGAGACTACTACTTCTCTGTGACTATTCCATCGTTAATCGTTGCTACATACGGTGGTGGAACCGGTTTAGCTACACAAAACGAATGTTTAAGCGTACTTGGCTGCACAGAAAGGGGCAGCGTAAATAAGTTTGCGGAAATTGTCGCTGCGACCGTATTGTGTGGCGATCTGTCGCTGGGTTCTGCAGTCGTCGCAGACGAATGGGTAAGCAGTCACGAGCGACTGGGTAGAAACCGTTAAAGGTTTTTATATCTGTCACCTAACGCTTAGCAATGTAGTTCGAATAAACTGTGCGCTACTGCCGAAGGTGAGTAAATTCTGTATAGAGAAATTATACAGCAGGCATGCTGGGGCGCGTAACAACAAAGTACGCGCCTATTCCCATAAATAGAGCTATACCTATGTACGCTGGAATAGGCATTGATGCGAACAGGCAAACAAGAATAAAGCTCACCAACATACTGCAACACGCTATGCATTTCACTTTTTTCGAAATTGCACCATGTTTTCGCCACGCAACAAGACTGGGGCCATATTTAGGATGTTGAAGTAACCAGCTTTCAAGGCGCGGTGAAGATTGAGTAAAACAAAAAAGCGCACCTATCAAAAAAACAGTTGTTGGCATTACCGGCAAGAATGCGCCAATAATACCTAGAAGGGTAAAAAACAACCCGAGTGATAAATACAGTACTTTTTTCATGAAATACCAACGCCCAATTCAGTCCAACTCCTTGGTAA